>JBQTIJ010000054.1:0-8075 GCA_052388255.1 Phycisphaerales bacterium | reverse complement strand
GCGAGTTCCTCGAGCGAGAGTTCCCCGCGGGCGCATCCGAGCTCCTCGAAGGCAACCGCCGCACGTTCCTCAAGCTCATGGGCGCGGGCCTCGCGCTCGCTGGCGCAACGACCATCCCCGGCTGCCGCCGTCCCGATCACAAGATCTTGCCCTACAGCCGGACCGTTCCCGAAGGGATCATCCCCGGCAAGTCCCTCTATTACGCCACCAGCATGCCTCTTCCCGGCGGTGGTGCGGAAGGCCTGCTCGTCGAAACCCACGAGGGCCGCCCCACAAAGGTGGAGGGCAACCCGCTCCACCCCGTGAACAAAGGCAAGTCCTCTCTCTGGTCGCAGGCAACGGTGCTCGATCTCTACGACCCTGACCGCCTCAACGAACCGCGCTACCGGGAAGGTGCCGCGCTCCGGGCGGCCACCTGGGACGACTGGTTCAAGTGGAGCGGCTCGCACTTCTCCAAACTGCGCAGCGACAAGGGCGAAGGGCTCGGCATCATCATCGATCGCACCGAGAGCCCCACGATGCTCGCCATGCTCGCGGAGCTCAAAGCCGCGATGCCCAAGGCCACCATCGTGCAGTATGACGCGCTCGAGAATGCCAGCGCGCTCGACGGCACCCAGACCGCCTTCGGCGCTCCCGCCCGCGAGTGGCTCATGTTCTCTGACACCGCCGCCGACGGCACCGTCAGCGTCAAGGCCAAGGTCATCGTCGCACTCGATCGTGACTTCCTCTCCGGCGAACCCGGCTCGCTCGCCTACGCACGCGACTTCGCCAACACCCGCCGCCCCCTCGGCCGCAAGACCGGCAAGGGTGAAGAGATCAAGGACGAGATGAGTCGGCTCTACTGCGTAGAGGCCGCCTTCAGCATGACCGGCGGCATGGCCGACCATCGCCTCGCCATGGCCCCCACGCAGATCCCCGGCTTCGTGCTCGGGCTCGCCAAACTCCTCTCGGCCCGCCTCCCCGAACCGCTCAAGGCCGCCGTCGCCAACGCGCCCGCCCTCACCGGCGAGGCCCTCGCCTACGCCCAGTGCATCGCTGAGGACCTCCTCGCTGACGAAGCCCGCGGCTCATCGCTCATCGTCTGCGGCGCATCCCAGCCGCCCGCCGTCCACGCCCTCGTGGCCGCGCTCAACGATGCCCTCAAGAACATCGGCAAGACCGTCGTGTACTTCTCTCAGGCGCCCGCCAAGTCTTCAGCCGTTCAGATGGCCGACCTCTGCGGCCGGATCGAGCGTGGCGAGATCACGACGCTGGTCACGGTCGAAGCCAACCCCCTCTTTAGCGCCCCCGCCGAACTCAACTTCGCGGCCCTCTTCGCCAAGGTCACCCACCGCATCACGCTCAGCACGGACCTGACCGAGACCTCCGAGGCCTCGACCTGGTCGCTCAACGTGACGCATCCGCTCGAGTACTGGGGCGACACCCAGACGATCAACGGCGTCATCAGCCCCATCCAGCCGATGATCGCCCCGCTGTTCGAACTCTCGCGCTCATCGCTCGAAGTCCTCGGCCGCCTCGCCGGGCGCGAGCGGGCGGACGGCTACGAACTCGTGCGCGAACACTGGAAAAAAGTCATCGGCGGGGCCGACTTCGAGTCGGTCTGGCGCGCTGCTCTCTGGAACGGCGTCCTCGCCCGCCCCGCGCGCACCCCGAGCGATGTCAAGCTCGCCCCCGATCGCGTCGCTGCTGCTCTCGCCGCTTGGTCCGCGCCCAAAGTGCCTGCAGTTGGTGCCCTTGATGTGCAGTGGGTCGTCGGCATCAACCATGACGGCCGCTTCGCCAATAACGGCTGGCTCCAGGAGACCAACGACCCCGCGTCGCACGTCGTTTGGGACAACCCGGCCTATGTCAGCCCCGAAACGGCCAAGGCGCTCGGCCTTGAGCAGTCCCCCGAGACCGACAAGATCATCAGCGGCCAGATGGCTGATCTTTCCGTCAATGGCAAGACCATGCGCGTCTGCGTCTGGGCCCTCCCCGGGCTTGCCGACAACACCGTGGTCCTTCAGACCGGCCAGGGCCGCACCGCCGTCGGCTTGGTCGGGCAGGGAGTCGGGTTCAACGTCTTTGATGTTCGCACCAGCGCGGCCCCCTGGGCCGCCAGCGGCGCGACTCTCGCCGCCGCCAAGGACGGCGATCGGTGGTACCCGATCTCCTCTACCCAGACGCACGGCAGCATGGAAGGCCGCGCCATCGTCCGCGAGGTTGATCTTGTCGCGTGGAACACCCACGGCGGCGAAGCCCCCTCGATGAAGAGGGACGGATACGGCCGCGATCAGCGCATGTCCCTCGCCGAACAACTCGAGGGCGGCGAACTGAACCACATGCCCGCCAACCGCGGCAGTTACGTCAACCCCTACAACCTCTCGACCAACGACGCCGACCCCAAGGCCCGCGACGCCAAGGGCAAGCCCGCGAAGTACACCATCTCGCCCCAGTGGGGCATGACGATCGACCTCTCAACGTGCACCGGCTGCAACGTCTGCACGGTCGCATGCCAGGCGGAAAACAACATCCCGATCGTCGGCAAGGTCGGCGTGCGAGAGTACCGCGAGATGTCGTGGATCCGCGTGGATCGCTACTTCACCGGCAGCAAGCCCGGCGTGGCGAGCGGCATGGTCTTCCAGCCCGTTCCCTGCGTGCACTGCGAGAACGCCCCCTGCGAAGTCGTTTGCCCCGTCAACGCCACCGTCCACGGCGATGAAGGGCACAACTACATGACCTACAACCGCTGCATCGGCACGCGGTACTGCGCCAACAACTGCCCCTATAAGGTCCGCCGCTTCAACTGGTTTGACTACGGCGTCACCAAGTACCAGGGTGGTTATGTCGGCCAGGAGGCCATCGAGTCGGTCTACCCCGGCGACAAGGGCCGTAAGCCCCACAAGTTCGATCCCAACCTCATCCCCCCGCGCCTGCGCGACAAGCTTGATGAGGTCAGCAAACTCCAGAAGAACCCCAACGTCACCGTCCGTTCCCGCGGCGTGATGGAAAAGTGCTCGTACTGCATCCAGCGCACCAACGAGGCGAAGATCGACTACAAGCTCAAGAACCCCGGCAAGCGACCGGAGGACGGCATCCCCGACAACACCGTCCAGACGGCCTGCCAGCAGGCATGCCCGACGGATGCCATCGTCTTCGGCGACATCCTACACGTCCCCGGGCGCGACGGACCGAAGGACCCCGGCAGCCGCGCACATGCGATGCGCGAGCACAACCGGACTTACATGCTTCTTGGATACCTCAACACCCGCCCGCGCACGCTGCACATGGCCCGCGTGAGCAACCTCAACCGCAAACTCCTCACCGCTCTCGGTGAGACAGAACGAGTCAAGTGGCTGGACAATCCCTTTGACCATCACAGCGAGCATGGCTCGCATTCCCATGGCGGCCATAACGGCCACGACAGCCACGATCACGAACACAAGGACGACAAGGACCACAAGAAGGGCGCGTTCGTTGACCCGGCCCGGCGCGGTGAGAACGGCTACGTGATGAGTCTTGCGGTCCTCGGAGGTGCCCTTTGAGCGCAATCAACCCTGATCAGGCCACCGCCCAGCGGCTCGCCGGTCTTGCCCGCGGGCCCATGTCGGCACCCGGCTGGAACCCCCAGACCGGTGACGGTTCCCTCGTCGAAGATCCCGCACAGCGTGCCCCGCTCGTACTCGGCAACCAGTCGTTCAACGACATCACCGAGACCGTCTGCGGCTACATCGAGAAGGGCCCCGGCCGCTGGTGGATGCCGGCGTTCGGTCTCGTCTCGAGCGTCGCCGGGCTCATGCCCCTGTCGATTCTCTACCTCGTGATCACGGGCGTCGGCGTCTGGGGGCTCAACAACCGCGTCGACTGGGCCTGGGACATCACCAACTTCGTCTTCTGGATCGGCATCGGTCACGCTGGCACGCTCATCAGCGCCATCCTTTGCCTCTTCAAGCAGAAGTGGCGCACCAGCATCAACCGCGCCGCCGAGGCGATGACCATCTTCGCCGTCATCTGCGCCGGTACCTTCCCCGGTGTCCACGTCGGACGCATCTGGATGGCCTGGATGCTCTTCCCCATCCCCAACGCCAACAACATCTGGTCGAACTTCCGCTCACCCCTGCTGTGGGACGTCTTCGCCGTCTCCACCTACGCGACAGTCTCGCTGCTCTTCTGGTACATGGGCATGATCCCCGACTTCGCGACCCTCCGCGACCGGGCCGCGCTCCGCCTCATGAAGCACCAGCGCGAAGGGACCGAGGGCCCAACCCTCCCCCTCGTCGGCTTCTCCGTCGATCGCCTCATGGCCCTCGCGTATGGCCTGCTCAGCATCGGCTGGCGCTTCAGCACGCGTCACTGGCAGAACTACGAGAAGGCCTACATCATGCTCGCCGGAGTCAGCACTCCGCTCGTGCTCAGCGTGCACTCGATCGTCTCCTTTGACTTCGCCACAAGCATCCTCCCCGGCTGGCACACCACCATCTTCCCCCCCTACTTCGTCGCTGGTGCCATCTTCGGCGGGTTCGCGATGGTGCTCCTCCTGCTCATCCCCAGCCGCGAGCTCTTCCCGGGGATGAAGAACCTCATCACCATCCGCCACCTTGAGAACATGGCCAAGATCATCCTGCTCACGGGCATGATGGTCGGCTTCGCCTACGCCATGGAGTTCTTCATCGCGTGGTACTCCGGCAACAAGTACGAGGCGGACGTCTTCCTCTACAACCGCGTCATGCCCCCGTTCTTCGCCTCGGTCGATCCTGAAACTCACACCATCCGTTACGCCCCCTACTGGTGGGCCTATTGGGCCATGATCTCCTGCAACGTCCTCTCGCCCCAGGTCTTCTGGTTCAAGGCGATGCGCCGCAGCGTGCCAGTGATCTTTGCGGTCTCGTTCCTCGTCACCATCGGCATGTGGTTTGAGCGCTTCGTCATCATCGTCACTTCCCTCCACCGTGCCTTCCTCCCCGGCTCTTGGGGCATGTTCAACCCCACCATCGTCGATATCGTCCTCTTCGTCGGCTCCTGCGGCACCTTCCTCACGCTCTACATGCTCTTCACCCGATTCCTGCCCCAGTTCGCCATGAGCGAGATCAAGAACGTCCTGCCCCAGGCAAGCCCGCACCACCACCACGCGGGCGGCCACGCCCCGGCCGGCGCACATCACGCCCCCGACGCCAAGCTCTCGCCCGATGCACCAAGCGCCGGAGGCCAGCCATGAGCGCACCCACCACCCACTTCAAGACCGAGTCCGGCAAGGATGTCTACGGCCTCATCGCCGAGTTCAAGGACCCCGCCGCGATTAGCCACGCCGCCGAGAAGGTGCGCGACGCCGGCTACCGCAAGTGGGACGTCTACTCCCCCTTCCCCATCCACGGCATGGAGGAGGCCATGGGTCTCCCGGCCTCCAAGCTCCCGCTTGTGGTCGCCGCCGTAGGCCTCACCATGGCCTGCGTGGGCTTCGGGTTCCAGTACTTCGTCTCGGGCGTTGACTACCCGCTCGTCCACCAAGGCAAGCCCCCGGAGGCCTGGCAGACGCTCGTCCCCGTTACCTTCGAGATCGGTGTCCTCTTCACCGCCTTCGCATCTCTCATCGGCATGATGGCCTTCAACGCCCTCCCCCGATGGCACCACCCGCTCATGTGCAAGGAACGCTTCCTCCGCACCAGCGACGACCGCTTCATCATCGCCATCGAAGCCAAAGACCCCAAGTTCGATCCAGCCGCCACCCGCGCAATGCTCGACTCCGCTGGCGCAATCGCCGTCGAGATCGTCGAAGAGTGATCCGGCCAACCCGCCCGACCCGCAAAACGCACACACTCCTCCGCTCCTGCTCTGAGCCCCCCATGACCCTCACCCATCCAACCCTCGGCCGAATGACCGCCGCCCTGCTCCTGGGCGCGAGCGCCCTCGCGCTCCCCGCTTGCCGCGGCGATCGGTCCGACAAGCCGCCGCGCCAGTTCCTTCCGGACATGGACGACAGCCCGAAGTACAAGGCCCAGACGAAGACTGACTTCTTCAGTGACGGCCGGGCCATGCGCCCGACCGTCTTCGGAACGGTCGCCTACGGCGAGCAGACCGGGGCCAGCCACGACGAAGCCGCCGCCAAGTTTGATCCCTATCTCCGAGCCGATCGGGCCTTCTTCACCGGCAAGACGGGCGAGGGCGCCGCTGAGCAGTACGTGGAAAACCTCCCAGGCCTCGCCGTCGAGGCGCTCATGGCCGCGGATGGCGATCGTCTCGCCGCCGCGGAGCGAATGCTCGACCGGGGCGAAGACCGCTTCAAGGTCTATTGCTCGGTCTGCCACGGCTTTGACGGCAAGGGCTACGGCATGGTCGGCATGAAGTGGGGCGCGGGAAACCTCTCCGCCAACAACTTCCACGGCGACCAATACCAGAAGAACAGCACGACCAAGGCCGACCCCAAGCAGTTCCGCTGGCGCGATGGGTTCCTTTTCTGGACCATCCGAAACGGTGTCCCCAAGGAGGGAAGCGACGAACTGAAGATGCCCGCATACGGGCACGCGATCAACGAGAAGGACGCCTGGGCCGTTGTGGCGTACATCCGCGCCATGCAGGATGCCTACAGCGTGCCCCTGAGCTCCGACCGCATCTCCCCTACTGATCGCGAGAAGCTCAAGACCACCCGCCCGACGAGTGTCCCCGGCGCCGGCGTCAACCCCGCCAATCCGCCCGCAGGAGGCAGCAAGTGAGCCAGATCTCAGCAACCCACGGTCATGACGACCACGGCGGCCACCATGGCGGCCATTCCTCCGGTCGCGCCCTCGCCACCGACAACATCTACGCCCCCGAGTTCGCCCGCCCGCTCTCCATGGCCCTCATCGGCCTGGGTGTCTTCGGGATCCTCGGCTGCGTCGCCTTCGGTCTCATGGCCTCCGACAAGGGCGGCATCGCCGTTGACGTCCTCCGTCGCCACGGCGCCGCGGCGTTCCACGTCGGGGCCATAATCGCCCTTGGCCTCACGCTCGGGCCCCTCGGCATCATCATGATCTTCAACCAGGTCGCCGCCGGATGGGCCGTGACCATCCGCCGCCAACTCGAGAACATGGCCGCGATGACGCCCGTCGCCGTCGTCATGGCGCTCATCAGCGCGGCCATCGGCCCCTGGACCGGCCTCTGGCACTGGATGCACATCCACGACGATCTGGGTGCCAAAGGCCTCTTCCTGAACACGCCCTTCTTCTATGCCCGCGTCGTGCTCTACGCCGTGGTCTGGATCTGGCTTTCTGCTCGACTCAACGGCCTTTCGCGGACTCAGGACGCATCGGGAGATAAATCCCTCTCCGCCAAGGCAAAGTTCACCTCCGCCTATGGCCTGCTCATGTTCGCCCTCAGCGTCGCCTTCGGTGGTTTTGATCTGGTCATGACGCTCGACCACCACTGGTTCAGCACCATGTTCCCGATCTACTTCTTCGCGGGCAACATGATCGCCTCGCTCTCGCTCACGGCGATCCTTCTCGCCCTCCTCCGTGGCCACGGCAAGATGGATGGGCTCGCCACGCCCGAGCACTTCCACGACCTTGGCAAACTCATGCTCGGGTTCACCGTCTTCTGGGCCTACATCGCTTTCAGCCAGTACTTCCTGATCTGGTACGCCGCGATTCCCGAGGAGACCGCGTGGTTTGAGGTGCGCCTCACCAACGGGTGGGAGAACTTCGGCAAGATCCTGATGTTCGGCCACTTCGTCGGTCCCTTTTTGGTGCTGCTCTTCCGCAAGGTCAAGCGCACCTCGACGCTTCTCGCGCTCGTGGGCCTCTGGCAACTCGGCCTGCACGCTCTTGACATCTTCTGGCAGATCCGCCCCGACATCTATAAGGGGCTCGGCACCATGGGCCTCTCTTGGGTCGATGTCGCCGGGTTGCTCGGTTGCCCTTGCCTCATCCTCGGCCTCTTACTCATGAAGGTCCGGGCCGGTCCCCTCATCCCCATCAAAGACCCCCTCCTGCACGAAGCACTCGAGCACAAGAACTACGTCTGACCTCCGCCGGGCCCATCGGCATCCCCTCGCTCTTCTCCGCGGCGTACCACCATGTCACACGACCACCGCCTGCACACCCCGGAATCGCACGACCCCGCCGACG
>JBQTIJ010000053.1:0-3339 GCA_052388255.1 Phycisphaerales bacterium | reverse complement strand
CTCCGGGCCTGTTCCTCCCCCCTGATTGCTGACCCCATGATCAACCCCACAGCACCATCCCCCGCCCGACTATCTCCCGTAGCCGAGGCGGGGGCACCCCCCAAAGTCGCGACCGACAGCGGGACAGCATTCCTGAACCCCTCCGATACTTTCGCCCACCGCCATATCAGCCCCGGTGACGCCGAACTCACGGAGATGCTCTCCACTGTGGGCTTCTCCACCCTTGATGCCCTGACCGATGCCACCGTCCCCGCGGGAATCCGCCTCGGCCGCGCACTGAACCTCCGCGATTGTCCGGCCAACCGCGGCGAGTTTGAACTCATCGCCCATCTGAAGGCCATGGCCCATCGGAATGTGGTCGCGCGTTCATACATCGGCGCGGGGTACTCCGACACGATCACGCCCCCGGTGATTCTGCGCAACGTTCTTGAGAACCCCGGTTGGTACACCCAGTACACACCCTACCAGGCCGAAATCGCCCAAGGCCGCCTCGAAGCACTCCTGAACTTTCAGACCATGGTCAGCGACCTGACCGGCCTGCCGCTGGCCGGGGCTTCCCTGCTTGATGAAGGCACCGCCGCGGCTGAGGCCATGGCCATGTGCTTCGCCATCGCGGGCGGGCACGAGTCGGCCGGCGCGCGCAAGTCGTTCCTTGTGGATGACCGCTGCCACCCTCAGACCATTGGGGTCGTCCGAACCCGGGGCGAGACGCTTGGGGTTGAGATCATCGTCGCCAACGCCGCCAGCGTGGACTGGACGGTCATGGGCCCCCGCCTCTGCGGCGTGTTGGTGCAGTACCCGACCACCGACGGAGAGGTGATCGATTACCGCGATCTGATCAATCGCGTCCACAGCGCCGGGGCGCAGGCCGTCATGGCCTGCGACATCCTCGCGCTCACCCTGCTGACGCCACCGGGCGAACTGGGGGCGGATATCGCCGTCGGCAGCACCCAGCGCTTCGGCGTCCCCATGGGGTTCGGCGGCCCGCACGCGGCCTACATCGCCACACGTTCCGAGCACAGCCGAAAGATGCCCGGCCGGATCATCGGCGTCTCGCGCGATGTCCATGGCAACACGGCCTTTCGGATGGCCATCCAGACGCGCGAGCAACACATCAAGCGTGAGAAGGCGACCAGCAACATCTGCACTGCGCAGGCCCTGCTCGCAATCATCGCCGGTCTGTACGCCGCGTACCACGGGCCGGAGGGGCTTCGCCGCATCGCTGCCCGAGTGCAGGCCTTCACCACCGGCCTTGCGGAGGGTCTGCGGCGACTCGGCCACACCGTGGTCACGCCCGGTCCCTTCTTTGACACTCTTCGAGTCCGACCCGGCAATGTCAGCCGTTCGGGCGACATCATTGCCGCCGCCCGCAGCGAGGGGATGAACCTCCGGAGCTACAGCGACGGCACGGTCGGTATCGCCCTCGATGAGACAACGACCCGCGCCGATGTGACCGACCTGCTGCGGGTCTTCAACAACGGGGCCGCAACCCGGTTCACCATCGATGAGCTTGTGCGCGCCACAGCCCTCGGCTTCAGCGGGCCGCTCGCCCGCCAATCCGCGTACCTCACGCACGCGGTGTTCAGCAGCCACCATAGCGAGCACGAGATGCTCCGCTACATCTTCAAGCTGCAGAACCGCGACCTCTCGCTCGCCCACAGCATGATCTCGCTCGGCTCATGCACCATGAAGTTGAACGCCACCAGTGAGATGATTCCCGTGACGTGGCCCGAGTTCGGCCGCATCCACCCCTTCGCTCCGGCGGAGCACACCCGTGGCTACCACGAGATGTTCGCGCAGTTGGAATCCTGGCTCGCTGAGATCACCGGCTTCAAGGCCGTCTCGCTCCAGCCCAACGCTGGCAGTCAGGGTGAATACGCCGGGCTGGCCGTCATTCGGGCCTATCACCGCTCGCGCGGCCAGGGCAAACGCAGCGTCTGCCTGATCCCAGACTCCGCCCACGGAACAAACCCGGCCTCGGCCGTGATCGCTGGCATGTCCGTGGTGCCGGTGGCCTGCGACGACCGCGGGAACGTGGACATCGCCGACCTTCGCCAGAAGGCCCGTGAGCACGCCGCGGACCTCTCGTGCCTCATGATCACTTATCCGAGCACGCACGGCGTCTTCGAAGAGGGCGTGAAGGAGATCTGTGCCATCGTCCACGAGGTGGGTGGGCAGGTCTATATGGACGGCGCGAACATGAACGCGCAGGTCGGGCTCACCAGCCCCGGCTTCATCGGCGCGGATGTCTGCCACTTGAACCTCCACAAGACCTTCTGCATCCCGCACGGCGGCGGCGGGCCGGGCATGGGCCCGATCGGTGTGGCCGCGCACCTTGCCCCCTTCCTCCCCGGCCATCCGGTCTCAAACCCGGCGGGCACGGGCCCGCAGGCCATCGGCCCGATCTCGGCCGCGCCGTACGGCTCGCCGAGTATTCTGACCATCTCGTGGGTGTACATCGCCCTCATGGGCGCGGCCGGCCTCCGTCGCGCCACCCAGGTCGCCATCCTGAACGCCAACTACATGGCCAAGCGGCTTGAGGCCCACTATCCCGTCCTTTTCCGTGGAAGCAACGGCACCTGTGCTCACGAGTTCATCCTCGACTGCCGTCCCTTTGAAAAGTCCGCCGGCATCAAGAGCGAGGACATCGCCAAGCGGCTCATGGACTTCGGGTTCCACGCACCGACCATGAGCTTCCCCGTTCCCGGAACGCTCATGATCGAGCCGACCGAATCTGAATCCAAGGCCGAACTCGACCGATTCTGCGAGGCCATGATCGCCATTCGAGAAGAAATCCGGGCCATTGAAGAGGGCCGCGCAGACCGGAATGACAACCCGCTCAAGCATGCGCCCCACACGAGCGCTGCCGTCAGCGCGACGCAATGGAAGCATGCCTACACGCGCGAGCAGGGTGCATTCCCGCTGCCCTTTGTCCGTGAACACAAGTTCTGGCCGCACGTCGGCCGGATCGACAACCCCTTCGGCGACCGCAACCTCATGTGCACCTGCCCGCCGATGACTCAGTACCAATAGCGCAAGGCGCGCGGGCGAATCACCGTCGCTGCGCCACCAACAGGATCATTTGGGCGAGTCGTCCCGCGCCGTGAGCGTGACCTGCGCGGTCAGTTCCTTCTTCTCACGCAGGAACGTCACCGTCACCACCTCGCCTGCCTTGGCTGAGCGAAGCATCTCCGTCCACTGTTCCACATCCTTGATGGACTTGTCGTTCCACTTGGTGATGCGATCACCCTGCTTCAGCCCTGCGTCGGCCGCGGGGGTCTTCGGGTAGACATCGCCGATCGAGACTCCCGGGGTGTCGTCGCTGTAATCACCCGGGGC
>JBQTIJ010000052.1:0-3162 GCA_052388255.1 Phycisphaerales bacterium | reverse complement strand
GCCCCGAGCAGTTTCTCACTGGCCGAAAGCGCCGCCACCGCAAAGGGCCCGTCGGAGAGAAACTTCTCGGCGATCTCGTCATACGCCCGCTGGGCCCGTTCAAGGTCCCCCGCCTTCTCCCACATCTCCCCCTGCGTCATCCGAACCTTCGCCGCAAGGTCCGGCCGCGACCGGAAGGAACCGAACATCGCGTCAAGCAGCGTGCTCCGCTCCGCCGGCTCCTTCACCGTCTGCACCATCGGCAGCAGCACGTCCATCGAAAAGTCCGGGTACTTCCCTCCCGTCAGTTTGTCGAGTGTCCCCCCCCACGCCTGCTTCTCTGCAAGCGAAAGCCGCCCGTCCTTCGCCAGCCCCACCAAGAAATACCACCCGCGTGGCGAGGCCGGAAAGACCCGCAGCCCCGCCTCAAGGACCTCCAGTTGCGACCGCGTCGAAAGGTCGCGCGCCTTCGCACCCTTCTCGGGCTCCAGCCCCTCGATCACCGGCGGCCACTCCCCCCGGTCCTTCGGCGGCCGGTCCTGCACGAACCGCGCCATCATGGCCGCGTCCACCAGCGCGATCCCCGCCTGCCGTGTCCGCCCATCGATCCCCACCGCCTCCGCCAGAATCGCCACGTTCCCATCCGCGATCGATTGGCCCGTCTGCGGATCCATCACCGACCCGCGCACCACGTCGTAATCGTCGTACCGGCCGCTGTCAAAGTTCCACTCAACCCCCCGCCCACCGGAGCCCTTCAGGAATCCCACCCACGCGTGCGAGACCTCCGCGCTCTGCCCACTCACCGTCGCGCACGGCACCCCAAGCGCTTGCCCCACCGTCGCCGCAAAGTGCGCTTGGTCCGCGCACACCCCGCCGAACTTCAGAATGTTCTGAAGCGTGAACCCCAGCTCGCTCACCTTCTTCGGAGTCCCCTTCTTGAAGTGCGCCGTGTCGTACTTGATCTCCTTGTACCGCTGCCCGATGTCGCGCTGGGCCCGGTACTTCTGCTGCGCCCACCTCAGTTCCTCGATCGAGGCCGCCGCGCTCACCGTGTACACCAAGAGCTCCGGCGGCATCTCCGCCGGCTTGAAGAGCAGCCCGCTCTCAGACGCGCTGAAGAACGCAAAGACCTCACCCGCTCCCGCACCTCGGGCCGTGTTCTCGTTCACCCTCCGCACCACCGGCCGGTCATGCACCACCGCGATCGCCGCCGCAAGGTGCGCGTGCCGCTCGAAGTCCTTCGCGCTCGCGACCGTCCTCAGCGCCCCCACCGCCCGAAAGACCTCGGGGGCCGACTCCGCCTCCGGAATGATCAGAAAGTGCAGCACCGCGTTGAAGGTCGGGCACGACCGCAGAAAGCGGAACATCTCAAGCGCCCCATCAGGGTCCATCCGCGCCGCCGCCGCCGCGAACGTCACCTGCCTGTGCATCAGCCCTGCCAGCCGGAAGGACTCGGTCTCGTTCAGCGGCATCCACGCCACCGTGTACCGCCACAGCGCATCCGCATCCTTGACCGCCGCTGCAAAATCGCCCCCCTCCGCCAGCCGCGCCAGAATCGCCTCCGCCCGCGCCCCAATGTCGGCCGGCTTCGCGCTCTCAGCGGGTGCCACAAACCGCCGCGGCTTGTCCCGATCTTGGCTCGGTGTCTGCCCACCGGCTAAAGGCGAGAACGCACACGCAGCAGCCGCAACAAGCAGGGTGATTCGCATACGTTCTCTCCGCACCAGCGGCCCGGACGGTTCACGCCGCCACACTCAGGGTTCGATTTCCCCACCCATCGCGCCAAACCGCGCCAGCGCTTTGAGGGGGAAACTATGACGATACAGGTGATACCGCAGATAGAACACCTTCGGGAACCCCGTCCCCGTGAACCAATGCTCGCTCCATCCCCCCGCCTTCTCGCGCACATGGTCGGTCGGCCAAAGGGCATCATCACCCGCCCGCGCCGCCCCTGCCCCCCGGGCCGAGGCCGCGAACGCGCTCTTGTCCGCCACCAGTTGATCGCGCACCAGCCACGCTGCGGCACGCTCAGATGCCTTGTGCCGCGGGCCAAAGAGGTGCAGCAGAGTGATCAGGGCCCAGGCCGTCTGAGAGGCCGTGCTCGGCCCGCGCCCCATGAGCCCGCGATCAAGATACGAGTTCGCGCTCTCGCCAAAGCCGCCGTCATCGTTCTGCACCGCCAGCAGCCACGCACCGGCCGCGACCAGAGCCGGATGCTCCCGCGCCACCCCGCCGCTCCGCAGCCCGTTCACCGCCTGCCATGTCCCATAGATGTAGTTGCATCCCCACCGCCCCCACCAGCACCCTTCGCGCTGCTGCGTCGCCAGCAGGTACGCCACCCCGCGCCCGATCGCCGCGTCGCCGGGCTCGACCCCGCAAGTCACGAGCGCCTCCACCACCCGACCCGTGATGTCCGAACAACTCGGGTCCTGCATCGCGTTGTGGTCGGCAAAGGGAATCGCCTCCATCCACCCCCGATGGACAGTGCGATCAAACGCGGCCCAGCCACCGTCATCGTTCTGCATGGCCCGGATCCAGCGCACCGCCCGCCCGGCCGCGTCCCCGTTGGCCCGCTCACCCGGCCGATCACCCGCGCGGTGCAGGGCCCGCGCGACCATGCAGGTGTCGTCCACATCCGGGTACCAGTCGTTGCGATACTCAAACGCCCAGCACGCCATGTCCACACCCGGCCGGAGCCCTCGATCGGCGGGGCGGAGGTTCTCGATCCAGTCCCCCGCGCGAAGCACCTCGCGGGCCCGCAACCAGTCACAGGCCGCCGCGACGCGCGCGTTCCCCGCCGCCGTCTCACCCGCTTCACACAGCGCATCGAGCGCGATGGCCGTGTCCCACACCGGCGAGAAACACGGCTGCAAGCGTGTGTGCGCCAGGGCCGGGTTCTCGTGCGGCTCATCGATGATGAATGCATCAAGATCCCGCTCGGCCTGACGGATGATCTCGCTCTGCCGATCATGCCCGAGGGCCTTGAACGCGACTTGCAGGTAGACCATGGGCGGAAAAATCGCCCCCAGCCCCTGCGTGGTCGAAGGTTCCACCCGCTCGGTGATCCACCGCTCCGCCAGTTCCAGCGACCGCTCGCGCAGAGGCGTCACCCCGGCCCGGCGGCACGCTTTGAGGAACCGATCGACCACCAGAAAGGCGTTGTTCCACGTGAAGGTCGCATGC
>JBQTIJ010000051.1:0-6635 GCA_052388255.1 Phycisphaerales bacterium | reverse complement strand
TCGGGCGCTCGCCGATGTTCGCAGCCGCGGGAAAAGCCCGACCATCCGGGAGCACCGCCCGGGCGGCATACACCCCATCCGCAGGGAGCAGAACCGGGGTATCGATGTTGGCGGTCGGAAACCCGATGGTCCGGCCGCGACGATCGCCTTGAACGACCGTCCCGACCAGCGTGTGTCTCCGCCCAAGGACCCGGGCCGCGTCCGCCACACGCCCGTGGGAAATCAACCATCGGCAGAGGGAACTGCTCGCTTTCACAACCGAGTGATCATCAAGCACCACCTGCACGGGCGGGACGACACGGACCTCGAAGCCGCGGGCGGCACCGAGCTCCGCGAGCAAGGCCACGTTGCCTGAGCGCCCTTTGCCGAAACAGAAATCCGCCCCCTCGACCACCATGTACGGCGCGTGTTCCTGAACGAGCCAGTCGACGAACTGCGCGGGCGAGCGTTCGAGCATTTGTGGCTCGGGGACGAGCCGGATGACCCTCCCGACCCCGGCAGCCCTCAGCAGGGCTTCGCGATCCTCAAAGGTGGTCAGCCGCGCTGGCGCATCGGCCGGCCGCAGAAGGGCCAAGGGGTGCGGATCAAAGACCAGCGCGCAGGCCCCGGGGCCGGTAGCCGCGGCAGCGACTGTCCGAGCGAGCGCAGTGTGACCGACATGCACACCATCAAAGTTGCCGATCATTACCACGGCCCCGCGACGGGCGGCGTGTGGCGTTCGGCATGTATCAGCGGTCGCGTCGGGCATGGGCGTCGATCGTAGGAATCGCGGATCGCCCTGCCGACCCCGGCGCGTATCAGGCAGGCAGCAGGAAGTGGTTGGCGTAACTCCCGTGCGCGATGGTGTGGGCGATTCGGTAGCCAAGGGCCTTGATTGCCGTCGCGAACGCCACCGCGTTTACCTGATCAACCTCCAGCATGATCCGCGGCTTGTCCTCGCGCAAGATGCGCTGCATGCCCTTCAGCACATCGAGCTCAGCCCCATCGACATCGATCTTGTAGAACCCGGCACGGTGTTCGATGAGGTCATCAAGGGCCGCCACCGGCACCCGCCCGAGGGTGTTGAACTCGATCTCGCCCGCTCCGGCCCCAACCGCCACCGCGTGGCCTTTGAGTTCAACACTCTCGGCGAGACCGTTGAGCATGAGGTTCCGACGAACCTCCAAGAGCATGCGCGGGTTCGCATCGACTGCGATGATGCGCTCTGGCGCCAGGGCTTTGGCGAAATAGACGGTGTGGTTGCCGACCAGGGTCCCGACCTCGACGATCGTGCCGCCACGGGGAGCGAAGGTTCGACAGAACTTGAGTTCCTCGGACTCCGTGGGCACTCCTTCGAGATGAAAGAGATCGCTCTCAATGGCCATGCTGGTGAGCGCTGTCAGGTGGTACGCCAGTTCAAGGCCATCAAAGCGAAGGCGAACAACATCGCGACCCTCCATCAACTGGTGGGCGAGGTTCGCGATGCCGAAGCACCGTTCCTCAAAATCCTTGGGCGAGATTCGGTGAACCGCCCCGGCAGCGAGGAAGGCCTCGACGGGGCGACCGGCGGTGAGCAGATACATCGCCAATCGGCGATAGAACTCCGGCGACCCCGGGGCCCAGCGAAGGCACTCTGTGGCGAAGGTCACGGCGTCTTGGTGAAGCCCCTCCGACCAGCAGGCATAGCCGAGCGCGTTCAGAAGGGCAGGATCACGCGGGAACTCAGCGAGCACACCTCGGGCGGCCCGCTGAGCGTGGCCGAGAAGGACGATGAAACTGTACCCGGAGGCCATGATGCACCCGGCCCGGACCCGAAACGGCTCGCCCGAACCGAGCATCTCTTCGAGCACATCCCGCGGGCGGTCACTCATCGGCAAGGCCCGGGCACGCTCGAAATCGGCGAGATCAGCGAGTACTCCGATGGCCAGGGCGGAGAGCGCTTCCGCCCCCGGGCGATCGTTCTCCGCCAACTGGGCAATCACTTGGCGAACGATCCGCCCCGAAAGGGGCGAGCCGAGTGCCTCCGCTTCCGCCGCGGCCCGTTCAGCGTCGCGCTGCCGACCCGTGTGGGCGAGCGTGAGTCCGAGCAGGATCCGAGCGGATGCATCTCCCGCGCTCGCGGTCACGAGCCGCCGCGCAATGTGTTCAGCATCGCTGAGCCGCCCCTCCCGGAATCGGCTGATCGCATCGAGCAACGGGCTGCCGGTCGTGGCCATTGCGGCATAGTAGAACGAAGCGTCCGGGGCTCCGCGCTTTTGGTGGCCCGAATACCGTTTGACCCGCTTCTCCAAGGACCACCCGCCATGGCGATCTTCGGCCGCAAGGCCAAACCCGCAGCCGCACCCGCCGTCGCCAGCCCGCGCCCCAGTGGCGGGGGGCTTGAACCGGCCATCCGTTCAATCGGTGAGGACATGCTCGGCCGCGCGCGGGGCCACCGCACCGGGCTGCTTTCGGCCAAGTTCTACAGCGATGCGCTCATGGAGTGGTCCATGAAGGACCAGAACTTCAAGGTCCAGCTCTTTCGTTTCGTCGACTGTTTTCCCGTCCTCAAGAACGCCGACGACGTCTACGACCACCTGAAGGACTACCTCTCCCAGCCGGGAGTAACCGTTCCCGGCGTGATCAGTGCCGCCATCAAGGCCGGGTCACTCGCCAAGGGTCTTGCGGCCTCGCAGATCAGCAAGAACATCACCGGGATGGCCGAGAAGTTCATCATGGGCGTCGACGCTGCGTCGGCCCTCCCCAACCTGCGCAACCTGTGGAAGGAAGGGATTGCTTTCAGTGTGGACCTGCTCGGAGAGGCATGCCTCTCAGACGCCGAGGCGGATGCCTATCGCGACAAGTACCTTGACCTGATCACCAACCTGCCCGCACAGGTCGCCGCCTGGCCCGCCGCGCCACGCCTCGAAACCGATCACCTTGGACCTATCCCGCGGACCAACGTCTCGGTCAAGATCAGTTCGCTCTCGGCTCGGTGTGACCCGATCGACAGCGAGGGGGCGATGCGCGACCTGATGACGCGCCTGCTGCCCATCCTCGAGACCGCCCGGGACAAGGGCGTCTTCGTGAACTTCGACATGGAGCAGTTCGCGTTCAAGGACTTCACCATCGAGCTCTTTCAGCGCTGCTGCGAGCGCGTCAACGTCGATGCCGGCCTCGCCATGCAGGCCTATCTGCGGTCGGGCGAGGACGATGCCCGTCGCGTCTGCGACTGGGCCCGCAAGGCCCGACGCACCGTCAGCGTGCGGCTCGTCAAAGGGGCGTACTGGGACTATGAGGTCATCAACGCCGAGCAGCGCGGATGGCCCGTGCCGGTCTGGCCGAACAAGCGTCTCACCGATGCCTGCTTCGAGCGCATGACGGAGATCTTCCTCGACCACGCGCCCACCGCTCGCGGAGAGGGCGGCATCAAACTCGCCCTCGGCTCGCACAACGTGCGTTCGATCGCGGCGGCTCTTGCCGCGCTCGATCAGCGCGGCCTGCCCCGCAACGCGATCGAACTCCAGATGCTGCACGGCATGGCCGACCAGCTCAAGCACGCGGCGGCCGAGATGGGCCTTCGCATCCGCGAGTATGTGCCGGTGGGGCAGATGATCCCCGGCATGGCCTACCTCGTGCGGCGACTGCTTGAGAACACCAGCAACGAGAGCTGGCTAAAGGCAGGGTTCCTCGACAACGCTGACGCAGGCATGCTGCTCGCCAGCCCGCACGAAGAACAAGGTGGATCGCGGGCCCGCCCCGGCAGCGGTATCGGCCTTGAAGGGGGCGGAAAGTCACCGGGCACCAACCCTGAAAAGCACCAGCTCTCCGCGGCCGTCGCGGGCCTGGGGGACGGACGGCCGTTCTTCAACGAGAGCTTCCGCGACTTCGCGGTCAGGTCCCAGCACGTTGCATTCAGCGCCGCCATCGCATCGAGCAAGGTCCCCAGCGTCGCCAACTCCACCACGCCCGAGCAAGCCGCTGAGATGGTCGCGAGCGCAAGCGCGGCCTTCCCCGATTGGCGCGACGCCCCACACATGCTCCGCGCTGCTTCGCTCGTTCGCGCGGCCGACCTCATGCGGGCACGGCGCGACGAACTCTCCGCCGTCATGGTCAAGGAAGCGGGCAAGACCTGGCGCGAAGCGGATGCCGACACCTGCGAGGCCATCGACTTCTGCGACTTCTATGCCCGCGAGAGCGTCCGTCTCTTTTCCCGCCAGCGCATCGGACGCTTCATCGGCGAACTCGACGAACAGTGGTACCAACCCCGGGGGGTCGCCGTCGTGATCGCCCCGTGGAACTTCCCTCTCGCGATCTGCTGCGGCATGACCGTCGCCGCTCTCGTCACCGGCAACCCCGTCATCGTCAAGCCCGCCGAGCAGACCCCCGGCATCGCGAAGCTTCTGGTGGACATCCTCCAGCAGGCCCTGCGCGAAGTGCTCTCGCACGACCCTGAAGGAAGTGACCTCGCCCATGTCGTCCGCCACCTTGTTCAGTTCTGCCCCGCGCCCGGTGAGACCACCGGCGCAGCCCTCGTTCGTGACGAGCGCGTCGCCCTCGTTGCGTTCACCGGCAGCAGGCAGGTCGGTCTGCACATCATCCAGGCGGCGGGCACAACGCCTCCCACGCAGCACCACGTCAAGAAGGTCATCGCCGAGATGGGCGGCAAGAACGCCATCATCGTCGATACCTCAGCCGATCATGACGAAGCCATCCTTGGCGTCCGCCATTCCGCCTTCGGGTTCCAGGGCCAGAAGTGCTCCGCCTGCTCGCGACTCATCGTGGTTGACCCGCAAGGGCCCGGTGGCCCGGCCATCAGGCACTTCCGCGAACGCATCATCGACGCCACCAAGGCCCTCACCATCGGCGATCCGGCCCTCCCGGGCACCGACATCGGCCCCGTGATCGACGCCGAAGCCAAAGCCAAGATCGAGGGCTTCATCACTCGCGCGAGTCAGGCAGGGCTCCCCTCCGCTGCTCTCACCGTGCCCGATGGCCTCGAAGCCCGCACCGGCCGCCCCTATGTTGCCCCCCACATCTTCTGGAACGTCCCTGAAAACCACGAGCTCGTCCGCGAGGAGATCTTCGGCCCGGTTCTCGCGATCGTCCACGCAACGGACTTCACCAGCGCACTCCGCATCGCCAACAGCGTTCCCTACAAACTCACCGGCGGCGTCTTCACTCGCAAGCCCACCAACATCGATCGTGCCCGAGATGAGTTCCGCGTCGGCAACCTCTACATCAACAGGGGCATCACCGGCGCGCTCGTGGCCCGACAGCCCTTCGGCGGGTTCGGCATGAGCGGTGTCGGGAGCAAGGCGGGCGGCCTTGATTACCTGCTCCAGTTTGTTGAGCCGCGGGCAGTCTGCGAGAACACCATGCGTCGCGGCTTCGCCCCGGAGCTCTGAGCGCGGGCCGGGCCGAGCAAACCGGTTTCCTACACTTCGACCATGCGGATCATTCTCGCCAATCCCCGGGGTTTTTGCGCCGGGGTCCACATGGCTGTTGATGTCGTGGACCAGATCCTCGACCTCTATCCCGGCGTGCCCGTCTATGTCTATCACGAGATCGTGCACAACAAGCACGTCGTGCAGAGGTTCATCGAGCGCGGAGCGCGGTTCATCGAGGAGATCGAGGAGGTCCCGACAGGGAGCATCATCGTTTTCTCCGCCCACGGCGTGAGCCCGGCCATTCGCCAACTGGCAAAGTCACGCAACCTGACGGCCGTTGACGCGACCTGCCCGCTCGTCACCAAGGTCCATAGCGAGGCCATCAGGTACGCCCGGCAGGGCTACCAGATTCTGCTCATCGGCCACGAGGATCATCAGGAAGTAGTGGGTACCCGTGGCGAAGCCCCCGAGGCGATCCAGGTGGTCGAGAGCCCGGCGGACATCCCCCACTTGACGATTCTCGACCCTGCCAAACTCGTCTATCTCACGCAGACGACCCTGAGCACCGACGACGCCGAGGTGATCATCCGGGCCCTGAAGGCGGCCTTCCCGTTGATCAAGGAACCACCCTCGAGCGATATCTGCTACGCGACCACCAACCGCCAGCACGCGGTCCGCACCATCGCGCCAGAGTGCGATCTGGTGCTGGTGATCGGCTCGCGCAACAGCAGCAACTCCGTCCGGCTCACGGAGATCTCCCGCAACGTCGGCGTCCCGGCGTATCTCCTTGATGATGTAGGTGAACTTCGTGACGAGTGGTTCGCCCGGGGTGGAGAAGAGACCGTGCTTCTGACCGCGGGCGCATCGGCTCCGGAGGATCTCGTCGCCGAGATCTGCCGGACGCTGCTCGGGCGATATAGCGGACAGATCGAGCAGCGCGATGTCTTTGAGGAAGATGTCGAGTTCGCGATCCCCGCGACGCTCAAACGGCTCATGCGCGAACGAGGTATCGATCCCGAGTCCCGCAAGATACAGGTCGGCAAGCCGATCGTCACGCGCGATCTCTATGGCGCGGTGCCGCTCACGCTTGATGGCCGCGTCGTCTGACCGGCTTTCCCGCGCGAGTACCATCCGAAAGTTCAGTTGGGCACCGGCGTGAGGATCCGTTCCTCCGGGTGCTTCCGCGCGCTCAGTCAGTCTTCGCACCATTCCCCTGCACCCGCATCCGATCATCTCGGGCTTCCTTGCCGACCCTGTCATTGCCAGGGTGGTGGACGCCGTTCGTTC
>JBQTIJ010000050.1:0-2657 GCA_052388255.1 Phycisphaerales bacterium | reverse complement strand
TTCGCTGGCGCGGTCGTTCGCGAGTGCGCGGGTCAGACCATCGATGATGCCGTCGTACCCCGTGCATCGGCAGAGATTCCCGGCCATGAGTTCGCGAGGGGACTGGGTCGCGAGGAGGTCGGGGTTGCGACGGATCCAGTCGGCTGTCATGACTACGCCGGGGGTGCATGCGCCGCACTGGGTCGCGCCGGCTTCGAGCATGGGTTGAAGTGACTCAGCGGGGATGCTCTCGACGGTGCGGATCTCGCGACCGCGGCATTGGTAGGTGGGCACAAGGCATGCGTTGGCGGGGAGGCCGTCAAGATGAACGGTGCAGGCACCGCATTCACCTTCACCGCAGCCCTCTTTGGTGCCGGTGAGAGCGAGGCGGTCGCGCAGGGTGTCGAGGAGTCGTTCAAATGGAGGAACGTCTACGGTGACCTGTTGACCGTTGAGGGTCATGTGGACGGTGATGGTTGCCGGGGAGGTCATGGTGTGGCTCCCGTGGCTGGCTGACGGGGCACGAGTGACGCTTCAGGAAGGAGAGGCAGAAGGCGCTCAGGGGTCATGGGGATCGAGCAAGGGTCGGCGGCTGTGGCATCAGCGATCGCGCTCAGAATCGCGGGCGCGGGAGCATCCATGGGGAGTTCGCCGACTCCCTTGGCACCGCCACCGCCGCGGGGGTAGGGGTTCTCGTGGAAGACTGTGCGGATGGGGGGCACATCGGCGCTTGTGGGGATGATGTAGTTGGTCAACTGGTTGTTGGCCATGGCCCCCGCGCGGGTGACACATTCTTCGGTGAGGGCCCAGCCGATGGCCTGAACGACGCCGCCCTGGACTTGGCCGCGGGCGAGAGTGGGGTGGATGACGCGGCCGATCTCTTGGGCGCTCACGAAGTCGCGGAGGATGGTGCGGCCGGTGCGCAGGTCTACCTCAACATCGGCAACGCAGACGGCGTAACTGAACGTGGCGTAGGCATCGCCGACATACGACTTTTCGTCAAAGGTGAGGCCGGGGGGGTGTTCGTATTCGACCTCGACAAGAAGGCGCTGCCCGAGCCGAGGGCGGTGCCAATCGATGATGCGGGCGGCGAGGTCGGGGCCTGTCGCGTCGTCGAAGAGAGCGCGAAGGCGGTCGCAAGCGCGTTCGACGAGCCGTCCGACGACCATGGCGGTGCGAGAGGCGACGGTGGGGCCGGAGTTGGGGACGCGCGAAGTGTCGGGCTCGGCGATCAGGACGTGCGCGGGGTCGAACTGGAGTCGTTCGGCGGCGATGCCGGTGAAGATGGTGGTTGCGCCCTGGCCCATTTCTGTGTTGGCGCTCAGGATCAAGACGCGGCCATCGGGGAGACTCTCAAGGCGGAGTCGGCTGCGGAGGTGGAGCTCGCCGTTGCCGGTGAAGCCCGCGCCATGAAAGGCGGCGGAGATGCCAAGGCCGCGGCGCAGGTAGGGGTGGGCGGAGTTGAAGGCGGCGTGTTCCTTGCGGCGGGTGTGCAGGTTCGCGGCGGTGGCGGCTTCGTCAAGGAGCGCGAGGCGATCGGTGCCGCCGCCGATGATCTGGCCGGTGGCGGTGGTCTCCCCGTCGCGGAGGAGGTTGATGCGGCGGAGTTCGAGCGGGTCGATGCCGATCTGTCGAGCGGCGCGGTCCATGTGTCGCTCGCCGGCGAACTGGGATTGAGGGGCGCCGAAGCCGCGGAAGGCGCCGAAGGGGACGGCGTTGGTGAGGCGCGCAAGGGCGCGGATGCGGACGTTCGGCGAGTGGTATGGGCCTGCGGCGTGGATGAGGGCGCGGGAGAGGACGACGGGGGAGAGGGTGACGTAGGCCCCGCCGTCGAGGAGGATGTCGATGTCCTGGGCGACGAGACGGCCGGCGGCATCGAAGCCGGTGCGGCAGCGGATGCGCGAGGGGTGGCGCTTGGTGGTGGCGGCCATGTCCTCGTCGCGGTCGTAGACCATCTTGACGGGTTTGCCGGATTTGAGGGCGAGCAGGGCGGCGTGAAGGGCGAGGGTGGAGGGGTAATCTTCTTTGCCGCCGAAGCCGCCGCCGGTGGGGGCGTGGATGACGCGCAGTGCGGACTCGTCACGCGCGAGGGCGTGCTTGAGTGCATTGAGGACGTAATACGGGCACTGCATGGACCCCTTGACGCAGAGGACACCTGCGGCGTCGAGGTAGGCGATCATCGACTGGGGCTCGATGTAGACGTGCTCCTGCGCGCCGGTTTCATAGACGCCCTCGACGATGTGGGCGGCGGTTCTGAAGGCCGCGTCCACGTCACCTTTGTCGAGGGCGATGCGCTTGAGGGCGTTGTCGGGGCCGTGCTGGACCTCGCCGGAGCGCGGCTCGACGCGGAAGGCGAGGGCGGCGGGGAGAGGGTCGATCTCGACCTTGACGGCCCGCACGGCGCGGCGGACGGCGCGACGATCTGGGCCCGCGATCAGGACGATGGGCTCATGGACGTGGCGGACTTCACGATCGGCGAGGACGGGTTGATCGTGCTCGATGAGGTAGGTGATGTTGGGGCCGGGGAGGTCCTTGGCGGTGACGACTGTGAGCGCGGACCAATCGACGGATGGGTCGAAGGTGATGGCGCGGATGAGGCCGCGGGGAACGGGGGAGCGGACGGTCATTCCCCACCAGAGGAGACCGCCGGGGAAGTCGGCGGCGGGGAGGTCGTCGGT
>JBQTIJ010000049.1:0-1991 GCA_052388255.1 Phycisphaerales bacterium | reverse complement strand
GCTCAGGGCCGAGGCGCTGGGCGAGGGTGTCGATGAGTTCGGCGGCGGCGGTGCGGGCGGGGTGGGCTGTGTTCAGAGGAGCGTGGTGGGTGGGCGGGCCAGAGAGGAGCGAGCCCTGGTGCTCGGTGGTGCGGCCGGTGCGCAGGGCGGTGATGCTGAGACCCTCGACCCCGAAGCCCATGTTGGCGCGTTCGACTTTTTCGCGGAGGAGTGTCCAGAGGTGGGCGGGTGAGCGTGAGGGGGCGCTGAGGGCGATGCGCAGGTCGATGGGCGCGGCGTCGATGCGGAGGAGGCGGAGGCGGAGGGTGCGGAGGGCGCGGGCGCCTGCGCTTTGGCGGTCGATGAGTTGGCAGAGGTCGATGAGGAGAGCGCGGACGGCGTGGGTGATGCTCTCAAGGATGGTGGTGGGGCCGGCGAAGGTGCGCTCGACCGTGGGGGCTTCAGGGACGATGACGGGGGTGAGTCGCTCGGGTGAGGTGCGGAGGGCGAGATCAAGGCGCGTGAGGAGGTGGGGGCCGAAGCGTGGCGCGAGGGAGGGGCGCGGGAGTCTCTCGACCTCGGCGATGCGGGTGATGCCGATGCGGGCGAGGAGTTCGACGGTGGCGCGGGGGATTCGGAGTGCGGAGACGGGGAGGTCATCGAGCGGGGTATCGCCGGTGTGCGGGGGTGGTCCGGGCGCGGCGTATCGGGCTCGGGCCCAGGCGGCGGCGGGGGTCTTTCCGGGTGCGGCGCGGGCGGCGAAGCCGAGGGCGCGGATGGCGCGCTCAAGGCGAGCGATGAGCTGGGGTTCGCCGCCGAAGAGGTGTTCGCAGCCGGCGATATCCATGATGAGGCCGTCCATGCCGGGGTGATCATCGCCCGCGGCATC
The DNA here is from genome assembly GCA_052388255.1 of Phycisphaerales bacterium. GTDB lineage: Bacteria > Planctomycetota > Phycisphaerae > Phycisphaerales > UBA1924 > JAEUIX01. Next base: position 1,123 of record JBQTIJ010000049.1, on the reverse strand, counting down.
GGTGGCGACGACGGGGGTGAAGCGGCGGGCGACCCACCGGGCGAGGGCGAGGAGTGCGCCATCCTCGCGGCTTTGGCGGTGTTCGCGGACGATGGGGGCAGGACCGGGGAGGAGGGCGCGGGCCTGGGTGAGGGCCATGCCGGGGCGGACGCCCGCGCCGAGGCCTTGCGCGCAGGCGCGGACAACGACCTGGCGCGCTGCGACGGTCCGGACGATGAGGATGACGGTCTCGGGCGGACCGAGGGCGCGGCGGCGGAGGAGGTCTGTGCCGAAGGTGGGGAGGAAGAGGGAGACGTAGCGCGGTGGGGCGAGCCGGGGCATGGGTCAGGGGTCCTCCGGTGGGGCGAGGACGAGGGCCTCCATGGGTCCGGCGGCGACGTTGCCCTTCATGCGGAGGAGGCGGACGCGCCAGCCGGGGCGCGGGTGTGTGGAGGGGGCGGGCTCGACGGCCCAGCGGGTGGTGGCGGCGGAGAGAGTGACGCGCTCGCGGGCGGGACGGGCGAGGAGGGCGAGGGAGCCGTGCGGCGCGGGGCGGGCGGCGAGTTGAAGGCGGCGGGTGGCGGCGAGATCAAGCCCTGCGCCATCGGCAATGACGATGCGCACGGCGGGGGACCGGAGAGCAAGGTCGATGGCGTAGAGGCGGTCGTCGTCGGGGGGGGGATCGATGAACATGGCCGCGGCGGTGAGCCGGTGTGCCCGGAGCGCGAAGATGGAGGGCCAGACGGGCCGGCCGATGAAGACGACGTGGGCGGTGTGTGGTGGAGCATTGAGGAGGAGCGCGGCGGCGGCGTGGAGGAGGAGGCCGATGGGTGGCGCGCGATCGCTGGCGAACCACTCGTGGATGGCACCGAAGGGGAGGGCGGTGACGGGCCAGGGATGGTCTGCGGGTGATGTGGGCGCGCGTGGCAGCGTGGGCGCGGCGTGGTGGGCGCGGGAGGACTCGATGCCGCGGATGCGCTCGCGGAGGTCGGCGATCGAGGAGGGAGAGGGCATTGCGACTGGTCAGCGGTGAGGGCCCACGTTTGAAGGAGGCGGGGGGCGCAGGGCTATGGGGGATGGAGGATGGATGGGAGCATGGGGGAACAGACGTCCAACTGATCAAATGGCCAGAGGGTGACGATCG
>JBQTIJ010000048.1:0-2878 GCA_052388255.1 Phycisphaerales bacterium | reverse complement strand
AGGGGATGCCGGCACCCATCATGATGGCGCCGGCGGCGACGACATAAATGCCGGGGTTGTTGCCGACGCCGAGGATGGTGAAACCGGCGAATGGGCGGTCAATCTCGCCGCGCTCTGCGGCGGCCTTGGTCTTGAACCACGTCTGCGGGTCCCAGCCGACCTGGCTGATCTTGTAGCCGTTTGGCGCGATGAAGGAGACGAGGCGGCCGAGGGTGTTGGCGGCGGCGGAGCGATCAGGGGAGGGGCGGAAGGGGACGGTGAGCAGGAGCGGGTTGTTCATGCTCGTGCTGGCGCGCTCTTGTGCGAGGGTGCCGTCATCCTGCTTGCGGAGGACGATGAGGTCGCTGCGATAGTCGCGGGGGACATCGCTGTGTGGGAAGGGGGTCATCTCGAAATCGGCGAACCGGAGACCGAGGTCGGGGAAGGGGAAGTATGCGCGACCGAAGCCGATGGTGACGACGCGGCCATCGGGGAGGGCGACGGTCTTGCCGACGTCGGTGCTCTCCTCTATGGGGAAGTACTCGCCGTGGGAGAGCCAGAAGATCTTCTCGAAACGCTCGCCCTGGGATCTGCCGGGGGCGGAGAGGCGGACGGCGATGGCGGCCTTTTTGTGGGTGCCGATGCCCTCACGCTGGCGGTTCTCTTCGGCGACGACCTGGGGGACGCGCACGGCCTCAACGGCGGGGTAGCGGCGGCCGAGGCGGAAGTAGCGGTCAGGAAGAACCTGGACGCGCGAGCCGGTGGCGAGATTCTCGAAGACCTGGACGTTCTGCTCGCCGATGCGCATCAGGAGGCGGACCGGGGGATCGGCGGGTGAACGGCCGGGGAAGGACCCGGCCCGGGAGGGCTGCTCGTCAAAGTACATGCGCACGCCGTCGGCATCGATGTGGGTGATGCGGATGGCGGCGTCCGGGGCGACGCGCTTGGGCATGCCGCGGTCGTTCTTTTCGTCGAGGAGGTCTTGGGCGATTTCGGGGAAGCGGCTGTAGCAGTAACGGGTGAACGGCGTGGTGCGACCATCGGCGGCGCTCTTGGGGGGCGTGATGCGGACGATGGCGACGCTGCTGGGGGCGTTCTCATAGCCCTTGGTGATGATGGGGAAGGGGGGCTGAGGGAGGATCTGCTCCACCTCGATGGTGTAGCCGCCGGGGGTGACCTCAATCGACTGGCCGGCGGTGACGGGGAAGGCCTGCTTGAAGTTGAGGGCGGGGACCTCGACAAGAAGGCCGTGCTTGGTGCCTTTGGGGAGGGGCGTGGCGAGGGCCTCAAAGCGGCCGGGGTCCATTTCGGTGGTGTACTCGATCTCGATGCCCGGCTCAGGAAGAGCGATGCGGCCGGCGGGGCGGGTGGCGAGCATGGGCATGGCGCCGACGATTTCCTCCCCTTGGGCGAGGAGAAATGGATCGATGCCCGGCGTGGGCGGGCCGGGCTGGCGCGGGGGCACCTGCTCGGTCTCGGCATCGATCACGTCGATCATGCGGAGGGGCGAGGGGGGCGTGCCCGCGGGAACGGCATCGAGGGGAAGCGTGACATCGCGGAGGTCGCAATAGGGCGCGTAGCCGACGATGCGGATCGAGATATCCGGGTCAACGAGGGGGCGGGCGAGGCGCGAAAAAGGGGTGAGGTCGAGGGTGCGCCCGTGGTCATAGGCGGCTTGTTCCGCGGCGAACTCGCGGGCGAAGGAGCCGGTCGAGACGGCGCCCATGTTGTATTCGTTGTAGCGCGGGAGGCCGGGCATGCGCTGCTGGTCCCAACCATCCTTGCCGGACTGGGTGATCCAGAGGGCGGGCTGCTCGCGCGAGAAGAAGCCGGCTTCCTCCTGGCCGGGCTCAGGGCGGCCGTCGGCGCCCATGCGGTCGCCGATGCGGAGGCGGAGGTCACCCTCCTGCTTGAGGGCGGCGTAGTAGACGCTGCCGATGGCGATGGTGATGATGCCGGTGTGGACGGTGAGGACACCGAGGTTGACGAACTTGAACTCGATGCGGCGGAGGGTGGCGGTGGTGAGGTTGGCGACGAAGCAGAGGAGGATGATGCGGAGCGGCCACCAGGCGTAGAACTCCATCTCGCTCATCTCCATCCCGGGGAGACGGCGGAGCGTGGTGGCGCGATATTCCTGGCAGAACTCGGGGAAGAACTTCCACGCGGGGGCGAGCTGCGCGGTGACAGTGACCTCGAGAATGCCCTGGGCGATGCCGAACCGGTAGAGCGCGACGCAGACGATGATGGCGATGGGGACAAAGACGGCGAAGGTGGCGACGAAGCGCACGGGGAGGCCGAAGTTTCGCAGGGCGCGATGCACACCCCAAGAGGCGAGGCCGGCGGTGAGGGTGACGGCGAGGATGACGGCCGCGAAGAGCGCGAGGTACGAAGGGATAGCAGCCAGCATGCCGATGGGGATGCTGGCGAGGATGCCGTATGTGGCGACAAGGGAGAGGAGGAGGACGCTGAGCCAGATGCTCGAAAAAGTCCGGAGGAGCCACTTCGCGGGCGCGGCCCAGCGCGGAAAGAACTCGTCATCCCACTGCCGGCTCCGAATCCACTTCGCACTCATAGCAGGTTGGCCCCAGAGGTTGCTCAGATCGTACGACGATGGTGTGGGGAACGGTCGTGCTTTTTTCGATGGACCGCATTGAATGCGGCTCTACAGGAATATGATGACGGGAGGACCGAACCGGGGCCGATCAGGGCCACGGACCTCGGGACGCCTTTATCGCTGAACGCTCCGGAGACGCCCTCCCATGCTGCACACGATCCTTGCCGCTGATTCTGCTGCCACGACCGCGCCCTATTTGTTCACGGGGACCGAGGGCATCCTTGGGGCCTTTGGGCTGCTTTCGCTGGTGGCTCTGGTCGCGCTCTGCTTCCCGGCGGTGCGGCG
>JBQTIJ010000047.1:0-8184 GCA_052388255.1 Phycisphaerales bacterium | reverse complement strand
AAGTGAACCCGCCCCCGCCACTCCCGGGAGCGCACACCGCCAATGCGGGCGAGAGGACTTGAACCTCCACGGTCTTGCGACCGACAGAACCTAAATCTGTTGCGTCTGCCAATTTCGCCACGCCCGCGAACAACCCTCATTGTTCACGCCCCGCCCTCATCGCGCAGCGCACGCCCTCACCGATCCTCAAACTTCACCCAGTCCGGGTGACCCGCCTCCGCCATCTCCGGGATCACGCACGTCAGCCCCGGCATCGCGTCTGAATACGCCTTCCACTGGAACGTCAACCACACCAGGATCAGCGCACACGCCCACGCCGCCACCTCCCCGCTCGCACGCCGTCGCGCCACCCACAGGATGATGCAGGTGATCCCGACCAGGCCCATCTTGAACGCCGTCAAGGCCCAGCCGCAGTTGGCGCTCATGACCCATCGCGCGATCGGGTTCCCCTCGCCCATCCCCGGCCCGCGCAGATATGTCAGGGTCAGCGAGAGATCCATGATGCTCATCAGCAGCACCGCAAGGATCAACAGCCCCACCCGCAGGGCCCGCATCCGGCCAAGGGCCTCGCCCTTGAGGTGCGCGGCACCATGGAGCGGCACCAGCGGGTTGGAAGGAAGCACGGTCATCGCCACACCACATGGCGTCGGCCGCCCCAGCCCCCGGGTTTCGTCGGCAGGAGGACCCCGAACGCATTCGGACCTTGCTTCATTGGCACAGGCGCAAAAGTCGCCCATCTTGACCCCTGAAACTCCTTGCACCCCCGCGCTGGCCCACCCGGCCCGGTCGATACCCCAACGCACGGGCCTCTTCGCCTGTACCAGCAGGACCGCCCCGGAACACGCCGGAAGCCCCGACCGTACACTCTTTCAGGATCGAGGAGTGACCCACCAATCGCCCCCCTCGAAGGACCCCGCCGGAGCGTGCCCGACCTCGTTCCTCAGGTTTCGTGTGTACTCGTGAGGATGTCACCACTGCATCTCGTGCTCGTCGCCGGGCTGCTCGCCTCGCCTGTCGCCCTCGCGCAGCCCGATGCCACGCGCGAGAACCCTGTCTTTGTCAATGACTCCCCCGCCGCGGCGGAGGCCATCCTCCGGGCTCAAGAGAACGTCGCGGGCGGCAACCAGGATCAGGCCGTTCGCGTTCTCCAGAAACTCCTTGACGAGGAGCCCGATGCACTGGTGCCGAGCGCGGCTGACCCGTTGCTCTTTGTCAGCGTCCGCGAGCGTGCCAACGCCATGATCCTCGCCGATCGGGCCCTGCTCGACCGATATCGCGCCGCCCAAGAGCCGGTGGCGGCCGAGGGCCTCAAACGCGGCGAGCATGATGCGGTCGCCCTCGCCCGGTTGCTCACCTCATCTGGCCTGCGGGCCGCCCTGATGGTCGCGGCCGGGCACCTTGAGAATGCCCAGTTCCATGCCGCGCTCATGACGCTCGAACTGGTGCGCGACCACCCCGACCGCCCCGCGACCCCCGCGGCGGCGGCCGTCGCCACAGCCCTGAGCGCGTACGTTCCCGGCGAACGCATGGCCCGGCTGCTCGTGGTCTTCGGGGCCGCGCGGGCGGAACCCGTCGTGCCTCCGCCGTTCGTTCGATCGGTCTCGCCCCTTTCGCCGCTCGCCCCTGCGGATCTTGAGGGCATCGTCGCGCAGCCGCTGGCCACGGAGGCCTACACCACTGATGAGCCGATCGATACGCCCCGCTTCGCCGGGGTCGATTCTGGCCGCGTCCGCCGTCCGCTGGGGACGCTGCCGACGGTGAGCGGCGACGCCATCTATCTCTCGTCCTTGCGCCACCTTGCCGCGCTCGATCGCTTCACCCTCCGCGAGCGCTGGCGCATTGATCTGCAAGCACTCCTGAATGGAGTAACGCCCGATCGACCGACCGAGCGCGAGCAGTTCGGGTTCCGCAACTTCCGCTCAACGCCCACCAACGAAGATGGCTATCGCGTCACCCTCCGCGCGGGCACGCTCCTGACCGCCGCGGCCACCATCCCCGTGCCAGGAGAGGATCCACGCGAGGTGGTGCTGGCGGTGGATGCCAAGAGCGGCCGGGTGCGGTGGCGGCTGACGCCGGGCGAGATCGATCCCGCCCTCGCGCAGGCCTCGATCCGTGGGCCGATCCTGGCCGAGGGCGATATCGCGGTGATCACCTTCCGCAAGGAGATCCCTGCGCGGCGCGTGACGGCCCTGATGGCCGCGGGCGTGACGGTGGGGGAGGGGCGTCCCTTGTGGTGGCGGCTGATCGGGAGCGTGGGCTCTCTCCCGTGGAACCGCGGACCGACGCAGGTGACCGATGGTGGCGTGATCGACGAGGGCGTGCTCTACCGGCCGGATCGGCTGGGCGTCGTCGCCGCGTACGCGCTGGCCGACGGGCGGCCCCTGTGGGTTCGCCGACTGACGGCCGACCTCTGGGAATCGGCGAGCGGGCCGATGCTCTTCGCCTCGTCGCTTCCGATCATCGATGGCGATGGGTTGATCGTGCTCTCGCCCGATCGTCGTCAGGTGGTCACGCTCGACAAGCGGACTGGCGCGATTCTTGCGACCGCTTCGGCCGAGTTGCTCGGGCGGCCGTCCTATCTGCTTCGCGCGGGGGAGACGCTGATTGGTGTCAGTGATTCGCGCGTGGCCGTCATGCCCCTTCGTGGCGGTGGGGCCGTACACCTGTCGCCCACGCTCGGCGAGCCGAATCCGCTCGCCATCCCCGGTTCCGCCGGCACCATCCGCGGGCGCGTGGTGGTCGCGGGCGATCGGCTGCTGGTCCCGACCACGCGCTCGGTGCTCTCGGTCAACCCCGCGGATGTCACCGCGCCCCCGGCCGAGACGCTCCTCGACAACACCGGCAACCTTGTATATGACGATGGACAGCTCCTCGCCTGCGACGATACGAAAGTCTTCAACTACCTCGCGTGGAACGAGGCGGATCGGCTGCTGACCGGGCGACTGAAGACCAACCCCACCGACGCCGCCAGCGGCGTGGCTCTGGCCGAACTGGCTCACCGGGCCGGGCACCCGGAGCGCATTCTCTTCGGTGCCGATGCCGCGCTTGAGGCGCTGGGCGATCGGCGGGCCGAAGCTCAGGACGCTGACCGTGCCCGGCTGGCGCTCGCGCTCCGGACCATGGTGGAGGGGGCGCAGGAGCAAAGGCCCGGAGAAGGCCAGGCGCGGACAGGCACGATCGCGCTCGAGCGTCCGCTCATCGGCGGGCTGGTTGAACGCATGGGGCGCGTGGCCGTGACGCCCGAGGAGCGGGCCGCGACCTTCATCCTGCGCGGGACGCACGAACAGAACGAGTCGCGCCCCGAGCAGGCCGCCGCGGCTTTTCAGGCGGTGCTCGATGATGCCGACGTGGCGGCGGCCACCGTGACCTCGCGCCAGATCACCATGCGGGCCGAGACCGAGGCGACGCGCCGCCTGGAGAAGCTCATCACCGCTGTGGGGCGCAGCGCGTATGGCGCGATCGACGCGCGGATCGAGGGCGCGGTCCGGGCCCTTGGCGCGGGCGTCTCGGTCGATGAACTTGAACGTGTGGCACGACGGTTCCCCGTGGGGCTTGAGACACCCGGGTTGTGGACGCGGATCGCCGCCATCCACCGCAGCGCAGGGCGCGAGCGGGCCGCGGCCCGGGCCCTTGAGATGGGCCTGCAGTGCGCCGAGCGCATCCCCGATGCGCCCGTGGCGACGGTGGGCGAACTCGCGGGCGGGCTGGTCTCAAGCTTCGAATCGCGCGGGTTGGCAGCCGCGGCGGGCGACACGCTCCGTCGCGTGCGGGCCCGGTTTGGCCCGCAACTTTCGATGACGGTGGAAGGTCGCCCGCTGGAGACCGAGCGCTTGAGCGCGGAACTGACGGCCCGGGTGGCCGCGGCCACGCGCTGGCCCCGGGTGGGGCGGCCGACGGGTGAGGGCGTGCAGGCCCTGGCGGGGTGGATGGCGATGGAGCCGCTGATCGCGCCGATCGATGGGGTGACCCCGACGGGTGTGGTGATGGTGAATCAGGAGAAACAGGTCGCGCTCTTTGCGGCCCGCGTGCCCGCAGGAGGCGGGGCGGAGGCGCTCGAGGCGATCTGGACCTTCGAGCCGGGGAGCGACGAGGTTCGGCTGGTGAAGGTCGAAGCGGGCGCGGTCTTCCTCTTTGTGTACGGCTCGCGCAACGGCGGGACGCTCCTGAAGATCGATACCGCCACGGGCCAGCGGTTGTGGCGCAGCCAGCCCGTGGCGACGTACTTTGACGAACAGGCCCGGCGGCCGGATGTGGAACGCTTCCGCCATCCGCTGGGGCCGCTGCTCTCGACCGACACCATCGTGGCAACGATCGACGACCGGACGGCGGTGTTGATCGAACGCTCAGGGCGGATCGTCGCGCTCGATGCCGACTCGGGCGGCCTGCTCTGGGCCGCCACTGTGCCGCTCGAGCGCGTGTTTGACGGGACGGTCAGCGGCAACCTGCTGGCTCTTGCGGGGGACCACCTCGGGCGCGGAGAGCAGGAACTGTGGATCCCCACGGTGATGATGCTTGATGCGCGAACGGGCCAGGTGGCGCAGCAGTATCTCCCGACGCGCGGCGTGCCCTTGGGCGCAGGCCCCGATGGTGACGGCGACGGCCGGGCCCGGTGGCTGCGGATCAACTCGCGCGGCGATCTGGTGGCCGGGCTTGACGGCGCTGTGGTGGCGCTTGATCCAGAGAGCGGCCAGGTGCTGTGGCGCATGACCGATGCGCCGGCGGTGCGATCGGTGGGGGCGTATGTCCGGGGCGATGGGCTCTTTCTCATCGCGGAAGACCACGCGCTCCACCAGGTGGCGCTCGCCTCCGGCACGCTGCGCACGCCCGCTGTGGAGACGCGCGGGCGGCTCCTGAGCGACGGCGAGGTCTATCCGTTTGCCACGGCCGAGGGGAATCTGGCGATCTCGTCAGCCCAAGGCGTGGTGATCGTGAACGGCGCAGGAGCGCTGGTCGGGGCCGATGCGCTGGGCGCGACGGACAACCTGCTGGCCCCGATGCCGGGGGCGGGTGTCTTTGTCACGATGGAGACGGGAACGAGTTCGCCTCCGCCCGCGCCACCGCAGGCGGCCCTCGGCGGGCCACGGGCCCCGCGGAACATCGGGCTGGGGATACGGCTTGATCCAGATGCGCCGGCCGAGCGCGAGCCCGCGCTCTTGCCCTACACGCTCCACATCCTCGATGCCCGGTCGGGGGCGATCGTGGAGGATGTCTCGGTGCTGCTTGGTGATGCGCCTTCGCGCCTGACCTTGCTCGACGGGCGCGTGCTCATCACGGCCGGTCGGAGCACGATCGTCTTCCGGGCCCCGGCCCGCGAGCCGTGATGGTCAGCGCTTGGCGCCAGCGTTGCGCCGGGCCCGGACTTCCTCAAGGCGGATCTTGGTCTCGCCCACCAGATAGAACGACCCGCAGACGCACATGAGGTCACCCCGGCCGCAGGCACGGGCCGCGATGTCGAGCGCGCTCTGGAGATCGGGCGCGGTCTGGCAGGCCGAGCCGTCCGAGAGTTCGAGGTAGCGTTCCATGAGCCGGGTGGGGTCGGCGGCCCGGGCGCTCTTGCTGGCGGTAAAGATGACCTTGTCGGCCCCGCCCGCAAGGTGGCGGAGCATGGAATCGGTGTCCTTGTCCGAGGCGCACCCGAAGACGACGATGAGCGAGTCGTAGGTCATGTAGGCCCCGATGGCCTTCATGAGGGCGCGGATGGACTCGGGGTTGTGGGCGCCGTCGGCGATGATGCGCGGTGAGTCCCACACCTGCTCGAAGCGGCCGGGGAGTGTGGTGCGCTCCAGCCCGTCGATGACTTTGCCCTCAGGACAGTCAAAGCCGTGCTCGATGAGCTTGTCAACGACGGCGAGGGCGAGGCCGCAGTTGAGGGCCTGGTGCTCGCCCCGCAGAGGGACCACCACATGCTCAAACTCGCAGCGTGGCGTGCTGAGGGCCACGAGGGCCTGGGGGCCGACGCCGCTCTGGAACTCAAAGCGCGAGGCGAAGTCGATGTCCTCGCCCACGACGCAGAGGGGCGCGCCGACGCGGTTGGCCGTCTCGCGGATGGCGGCCATGGCGGCCGGTTCCTGCGGGATGGTGATGGCGGGGACGCCGGGCTTGAAGATGCCGGCCTTTTGTCGCGCGATCTCCTCGAGCGTGCTGCCGAGAATCTGGGTGTGGTCGTAGCCGATCATGGTGATGGCCGCGACTTCCGGGCGGATCACGTTGGTGCAGTCGAGCAGGCCGCCGAGGCCGACCTCGATGACGGCGACATCTACGGCCTGCTCGAGGAAGTACAGGAACCCGATGGCGGTGGTGAGCTCAAAGAACGTCGCCTCGCCGTGCAGAGGGGCGACGGCACCCGCGGCCTTGGCGACGCGCCGGGTGAGCGCGAGAAAGTCCTCGCGCTGGATCAGACGCTGGTCGATGCGGATGCGCTCGCGGATGTCGACCAAGTGAGGGCTGGTGAAGAGGCCAACGGTGTAGCCGCAGGCGCCGAGGCAAGCGGCGATCATCTCGCAAGTGCTGCCCTTGCCCTTGGTGCCGGCGACGTGGACGCAGCGGAGATCGTCGTGCGGGTTGCCGAGGGCCTCGAGAATGGCGGCCATGCGGTCGAGCTTGTACTTGTCGCGCAGTTCTGGCGTGGCGTGAAGTTTCTCAAGATCCACCCTGGCGTGGAGGTAGGCGAGCGCGTCCTCAAAGGTGCTCAGCCCTCCGGCTCCGCGGGGCTTGTGCTCGACCTGCGCGGTGAGCGCTGGGTGTGTGGGCGCGGGAGGGGCGGCGGCTTTGGCCCGCCCATCCGTCTGCTTCTTGTGGCCGCTGGGCTTGGGCATCGCATCCTGACCGCGCGAGGCGGGACGGGGTTCTGTCATGCCCGTCGCGGGTCCGCGGCGAGCGCACTCCCACCGCCCTTCATTGTCCGCGGCTCGCCCAACGAGCCCGGACCCTGACGACGGTGAAGCACGGAGAGTTCAAACAGACCAACCACGAGGAGCCGAAGACGCCGACGGTGAGAGGGTCGGCGGGGAAGAGCAGGTTGTGCTGCACGCTGTTGGGCGGCAGAGGGCAGCGACCTTAGCGTATCACTGGTTTTGAACTTGGCGAGCAAAACCGCCGGAGCGACTTGATACCCTCACCCATGACCGAACCTGCTCGCCGCGCCGCCTCGCCCGCAACACCCTCCGCAGGGGAGGTGCGCGGGCCGGCGAGCGACTCGCAGAAACTGGCCCTGCTCCTTGAGCTCACGCAGATTCCCACGGCGACTGGGCGCGAGCAGCGGGTGGTGGCGTTCATACGGGCGTGGGCGGCGGCACGGCCGGATGTGGCGGTCCATGCGGACGGCGCGGGGAATCTCTCGCTGCACATGCGCCCGCGCAACCGGGCGGAGCGGAAGCGGCGGGGGCGCGAGAGTTATGACCAGGCGTCGCATCGGCCGCTGTACATCACGGCTCACCTTGACCACCCGGCGTTCGTGGTCGAGCGGACGCCTGAGGGAGGCGCGGCGACCTTCGAGGTGTCGTTCCGGGGCGGGGTGATGGATGTCTTCTTCGAGCACGCGCCGATCGTGGTCCACACATCGGCCGGGGCGCGGGGTGCGACGCTGGTGGAAGAGGTGAAGCCGGGTTCGCCGGCGGGGAAGCACTACCGGGCGGAACTCGACGGGGGCGCGGCGGAGGCGGGAACGGTGCGCGTGGGGGATGTGGCGCAGTGGCGGCTGCCGGCGGCCCGGATCGACGAGCGGGGCGTGCTGCACACGCACGCGTGCGATGACCTTGCGGCGGCGGCGGCCGCGTTGGCGGCGTTTGACGAGTTGCGGGCAGCGCGGGAGCGGGGGGAGAAGATCGAGGAAGTCCGGCTGCTCTTCACACGGGGAGAAGAGATCGGTTTTCTGGGGGCGATCGCGGCGTGCAAGCTGGGGACGATGGCGCGAGGGTCGCGGGTGATCGCGCTTGAGAACAGCCGGAGCTTTGCGGACTCACCGTTGGGGGGCGGGCCGATCGTGAGGGTGGGGGATCGGCTGAGTGTCTTTACGCCGTGGTTGACGGCGGCCTGTTGTGCCCGGGCGGAGGAAGTCTTTGGCGGGGCGAGCACGCCGCGGGCGAACGAGCCGGCGAAGGCGGGTCCGCGCCGGCCATGGCAGCGGAAACTGATGGCCGGCGGGGCGTGCGAGGCGTCGGTCTTCTGCCTGGCGGGGTATGACGC
>JBQTIJ010000046.1:0-2269 GCA_052388255.1 Phycisphaerales bacterium | reverse complement strand
GGCTGATTGCGGCTCGCGCAGCATTTCGCGAACGGCCGATCGAGTGATTGTGCGATTGAACTTTGTGATTGAGCAATCGAGCGGTTGGCGATTGGCGGCCGAGGAACTGACCAAGATGTTCACGGTGGCGACCAGCACGCCGCCCGAGAAGAAGTCGAGACGATGCGGCGTCGCCGCAGCGCCCGTGCCCGGGAGCCGTACGTCATTTCGCGAACTGGTGATGGGGCGATCGGTTGACCGAACTGGGGCGATTGAGCCAGTGAGATGGTGATTGAGTTATTGCGATGAGTGATCGGGCGATCGGCCGCGATGGAACTGACCAATCACCCAATCACTCAATCACGTCATCACATCACTCACTCACCCAATCGCCAAATCACCCAAGAGCCCGTCACTGCACGAAATAATCGCGAGGAACGCTCTGTTGGCCGCACGCGTTGACCGCAATCACGCGGACCCACGCGGTGAAGCCCGCCGGAAGGCCGCTGGCGCTCGCGCCGAGGCTTCCGCCGAGGTTCGTCGGCGCGAGGAACTGCGAGCCGCCTTGCGTCGACCCCGCCGAGAGGATGTACGACGTGGCTCCCGGCACCGCCGGCCAACTCACTGAAGCCGTGCCTCCGGCGACACTTCCCGTGACGTTCGGGCTTGCGGGCACCGTGCAGCCCGAACCGACGTTGAAGTTGAAGAGCGCCGAACCTGGTCCGGCGGTGGCGCCCGTAAATGGCGTCACGCGCACCGAAAAGGCGCCCGTGATACCCGCCGGAATCTGGGCGCTGAACGTTGTGCCGGCTCCCGCATTCACCGTCAGGACCAGCCCGCCGCCCTGTATGAAGAAGTCGAGGCGATGCGACGTGGGCGCCGATCCTCCGCCGGACGTCCAATTGACGGTGAGAACATTGTTGGTCACGCCCGCGGAGGTCACGGTGGGCTGCCCAGGCGTGCCACCGGCACCAGGGTAGATGAACTGCTGTCCGGCCACGTCATCCGCGCCGAGATTGCGCCCCGAAGCGCTGGCCGAGCAGGTCGCGAACGCGACGGTGGGATACATGATGGCCGCGGGGTCGGCCGAGTGGCCGAGGCCCAGGACATGCCCGAGCTCATGCAACTCGATGTCCGAGAAGCAGCCGCTATTCGTGAGGAAGCCGAGCGCGGTCGCGCTGTCATTGTTGACGATGAATCCTTCGAGCGCTGGCTTGAAGTTGATTCCGTTGATGGTCGTGCCCGCCGCGTTTTGGTTGTAGTAGGATCCGCCGACCGCGAGGGTCCCTCCGTTGTCCTGCCATTCTTCGCAAGGGTCCATGAACGCAATCGTGACGCGGCTGGTCCCGAGAAAGGTGGTGGAACAGCGCGGCCCAGTCCCTCCACCCGCGATGTACCGGAACGACGATCCGGTGCCGTTCCAGCGCGTAACCGCGTTGATGAGCTGAGAGAAACCGCCTCCCGACAGGCCTGGCTGGCCCGTGGTCTGCGCGAAGACCGGCGGGTTGAAGCCATAACGGTAGGGTGGGTTGCCAATAAGGACAAACGGTTCGGCGCCACGCGCGTCGGCGGGAGTGGCCTGCACGAAGGATGTCCGGCCGACGGCGGGGGCGGCGGCGTGTACCGCTGCGCTCATGGCCCGCAGGTCTCGACGATCGATTGACACGCCCTGCGGTCCCGTCTGCACGGCCACCCGCGCGCCACCCTCAGCCTGAATCGTCCACTTGCCTTGCCAGAGTGCAGAGGTGTAGAGGGTCCCGTCGCGCGGACGTGCCTCCAAAAACAGCAGCACATCTTCGCCGGTGGCGAAGGTGGGCTGATCCGCGACGGCCAGGCCGATCTCCCCTGCCACCCCACCCATCTGTTTGATAATCACTCGCTGGCTGCTGAGACTCCCTTTCAGCACTTCCTCGACGTCCACGTGCACATAGGTGTAAATGGTGTTAACGCTCCTGTCCCATCCGGATGTGATGTCCGCGACCCGGCCGGTCAGAATGACCTCTGAAAACCCGATGAGCTGATCGTCCGACCACTTGGGCGCATTACCTGCACGCGCGAGGTCAGCCATTGCAACGACGAGCAGAAGTGTGAGAGCAGGCGCAAGCGAGCGCTGTTGGAACCGCGACATGTCATCCTCGGATTGGTCACCCGACGTCCCCCTGGGAAGCTCAAGCGCGGGCCTGCTAACCCTACGCTGACTGCGGCTCGAGATCAAGAGCGGAAACGAACGGACTCAATCGCTCGTCGAACGGCATCGACGGTCGCTTGGTCAATCCCGTAGAATGGATCA
>JBQTIJ010000045.1:0-4145 GCA_052388255.1 Phycisphaerales bacterium | reverse complement strand
TGCCCGCGCCGTTGCAGCCGATGAGTGTCAGGATCTCCCCCTGCGCAACCTCCATGCTGACGCCCTTGAGCGCATGCACCGCGCCGTAGTAGAGATCGATGTTGCGGACACTCAGGAGGGGCATGGTCGTTGGTCAGAAAGGAGTCGCTCGGTCACCGGCGCGCCGCGTTCACGCTGGTTCGGGGTCGGGTGCACCGAGGTACGCCTCGATCACCTTGGGGTTCGATTGAATCTCGCCGGGCGTGCCCGCCGCGATCGGCACGCCGTAATCAAGGACCGTGATGTGCTCGCAGATGTCCATCACCAGCCCCATGTCGTGCTCGATCAGGAGCACGGTCATCCCGAACTCGCGCCGGATTCGCTCGATCGACTGCGCGAGTTCCTTCTTCTCCTGCGGGTTCATCCCCGCGGCGGGCTCATCAAGGAGCAGGAGCGAGGGCTGCGTGGCCATGGCGCGGACGATCTCAAGGCGGCGCTGGTCGCCATACGGGAGGTTGCGGGCGAGTTCGTCCTCCACCCGGTTGAGGTCAAAGAGGGCGAGCAGCTCGCGGGCGCGGGCCCGCATGGCCCGCTCCTGCGCGACATACGCCCGCGTCCGCAGGAGAGTCCCGATGAGCGAATGGCGGCCACGCAGGTGCCGGGCGATGAGAACGTTGTCGAGGACAGAAAGGTCGGCGAACAGGCGGATGTTCTGGAACGTGCGCGAGAGACCCGCCTCGGCAATCTGGTGGGGCGGCAGCCCGTCGATGGCCCGGCCCGCAAGCATGATCGAGCCCGACTGAGTCCGGTAGACGCCCGTGAGCATGTTGAAGGCGGTGGTCTTACCCGCACCGTTCGGGCCGATCAGCCCGTACAACCCGCGCTCCGGGATGCGCAGCGAAAGCCCCTGCACGGCCTTCAGGCCGCCGAAGGTGATGCCGATCCCGTTGACCTCTAAGAGTGCGGGCGGGCCGGGGTTCACGCGGCCTCCTTGCGACGCACAAACAGCCGGGCGATGTCCCACGCTTCGTGCAGACCAAGGAGCCCCTGCGGACGCAGGATCATCACGAGGATGAGCACCAGCGCATAGATGATCATGCGGTAGTCGGCAAGGTTGATCGCATACGCCCCCGCCAATGTCCGGATGCCCTCGAGCACCGCCCAGACCACGAGCCCGATCAACAGCGTCTTCCCCAGGGCGCGTCCCATCGACCGGGGACGAACATCGCGCCGCACCATGGTCACGACCACGGCCAGGAATGTGCACACAAGGGCGTATGGCCAGACCGCGGGCGGATCCTTCAGCCCTTCGTTCACCACCGTCACGGCAATCGCCGCCAGCGCAGCCCCCGTGATCGACCCCAGCCCACCCAGCACCACCATGATGAGAATGTCAAACGAGAGCTGGAAGTTCAGTTCCGCCGGCACGAGGGCGTTCCCTGGTTGATGGGCGTAGACACTCCCCGCCACCCCCGCGAGCGCCGAAGAGATGACAAACGCGCGGATCTTCATGCGGGTGATGTTGATCCCCATCGCACGGGCCGCGATCTCATCCTCGCGCACGGAGAGGAAGGCCCGCCCGGTGCTTGAACGCTTCAGTCGATACGCCACCAGCAGCGTGAGCCCGCACAGGATGGTCGTGAAGAAGAGGTTGTTGCACCACGGAACCCCGCCAAAGCCCAGAGCCCCGCCCACGGCGCCGAGCGACCGCCACACGCCCGCAGCGCGAACATCCTCCGCGCTCGTCAGCACATCGCCCGTCTGCGTCAGCACCACCCGAAGAATCTCGCCAAACCCCAGCGTCACGATCGCCAGGTAGTCACCCCGCAGCCGCAGCGATGGCAGGCCCACGAGGTAGCCGACACACGCCGCCGCCAATCCCCCGGCCACCGTGCCGAGGAGATAGAGGCCCGTCAGAGCCGAGAAGATCGCTGACGGATCGGCGGGGGTCTCCAGCAGCATCAGCGAGCCGTAGTAGGTGATCCACCCGGAGACATATCCGCCCACCGCGAGGAACCCCGCGTGGCCGATCGAGAACTGGCCGGTGAAGCCGTTCACAATGTTCAACGAGACCGCCAGCATCACGAAGATCCCGGCCTTCGCGGTGACGTTCACATAAAAGTCACCCATGAGCGGCACATACGCAAAGTGTGCGAACACCGCGGCCAACAGCACCACGACCACCGGGAGCGCAGAGAGCGCGGTCGTCCGCAGCAGGCCGGGCCCACCGGGGTGGTTGTGCGCGCCCACGTCCATCAGACTTTCTCCCGCGTCGGCGTGCCCAGCAGCCCCTCGGGCTTCACGAGCAGCACACCGATCAGAATGACAAACACATAGACGTCCTTCAGACCCGCCGCGTTGTCATACTCCAGTTTGAGAAGGGCATAGATCCCAAACTGCTGGATGAACGAGATGAGAAACGCCCCCAGCATCGCCCCCCGGATATTGCCGATCCCCCCCACCACCGCGGCCACAAAGGCCGTGAGCCCGAGCATCACCCACTGCGGGTGGGCCGTCTGCTGCAGGTTGTACTTGACCGCAAAGAGAAACCCCGCCGCCGCCGCGAGGGCCGAACCCAGCATGAAGGTGAAGGAGATCACAAAGTTGACATTGATCCCCACCAGCGAGGCGTTGACGACGTTGAACGAAACGGCCCGCATCGCCGTCCCCAGCTTGGTGCGAAAGACCAGGAACTGCAGGGCGAGCATCAGGACCAGCGCCGTCACTGTCACCACCACGTCCACCGGGTTGATCCGCACACCACCGAGCGTCCACGGCTCGACCGGCACGAGGGCGGGCATCGCCGCGGGGCGGGCCCCGAACACAAACGGCAGTTGCCCCGTGTTCTGGAGCAGGAGCGAGACGCCAATCGCCGTGATCAGCACATTCAGCCGCGGTGCTCTGCGGAGCGGCCGGTACGCGAGGTACTCGATCAGAAACCCCACCAGCGCGCACGCCGCCATCGAGGCCACCAGCACCAGTCCACCCACCCACCACGGGGCTGGCCCGCTCACCCCGAGCGCGGGGAGCGCCTTGGTCGCGAGGGCAAACGCCACCCACGCACCGAGCACCACAAGGTCGCTGTGCGCGAAGTTGATGAACTTCAGAATCCCGTACACCATCGTGTAGCCGAGGGCGATGAGGGCGAAGAGACTCCCCATCGCCACGGCCGTCGTGAGTGTTTGCAGAAAGTCGGTCACGGGAGGGCCAAGAGCGTACCCGATCCTGACCCTCTCGCCCACTGAATGCGCTTCAAAAACAGACCGGGCCGCCCAAGAGGGGCGGCCCGGTCGCTGTTCGTGCCTGCTCGCCCCGAGGGGGGCTTCTGCTCATTTGTCGCCGGGGGTGATGGTCGCGGCGTAGGCGGGGGCGATGGTGCCATCGGCGGCCTTCTTCATCTCGACCACCACAGCCGCCTTCTTGGCGTTCCGCTGGGCGTCGATCGTGATCATCCCCGTCACGCCCGCGAAGTCCTTGGTGGAGTTGATCGCCGCGGCAAGGTCCTTGCCCGAGAGCGAGGGGGCCCGCTTCATGGCGTCAAACAACATCCTTGCCGCGTCATAGCCCAGCGCCGCCAGCCCGTCGGGGGTCTCCCCGCTGTAATCGCTCTGGTACTTCTTGATGAACTCGCGCACCGCCGCCTCGGGCTGGTCGGGGGAGTAGTGGTTGGAGTAATAGCACCCCACAATGGCGTCCTTGCCGATCTTGGCAAGCTCTGCCGAATCCCAGCCGTCGCCGCCAAGGAGGGCAACCGTGATCCCCAGCCGGCGGGCCTGCAGCGCGATGTTCCCGACATCGTTGTAGTACCCGGGGATGTAGATCATGTCCGGGTTGGTGGCGCGGATGGCCGTCAGCTGTGCCGTGAAGTCCGGGTCGCCCTTGGTGTACGCCTGCTCCGTCGTCACCTTCCCGCCCATCTTCTCGAACGACTTCTTGAAGTCGTCCTTCAGGCCCTTGCTGTACGCCGCGGCCTGATCGAAGAGGATCGCGACGTTCTTGGCCTTCTTGGTCTCGAAGGCGAACTTGGCCCCCACGAACCCCTGGAAGGGGTCGATGAAACAGACGCGCGAAACCATGGGACCGATCTGTGTGACCGTGGCGTTCGTGCTGCTCGGGGTGATCATGGGCACGCCGTACTGCTGGGCCACGCGCCCGCCCGCAAGGGA
>JBQTIJ010000044.1:0-13775 GCA_052388255.1 Phycisphaerales bacterium | reverse complement strand
CCCTCACCATCGTTCAATACCACGGCTTCGGTGACCTCAACCCATTCCTCTCGCTGCTCGTCAGCAACACCAACTACCTCTCCCTCGGCGCATTCCCTTTTGAGATTCTCGGTGTGATCGGCCTCCTTGTGCTCATCGTCATGGCCGCGACCAGCCATGATTTCTACCTTGCAACGCTCTCCGCCCGGGTGTGGAAGGCGCTGCACATGAGCGTCTACGGGGCATACGCCCTGCTCATCGGCCATGTGGCCCTCGGCGCTCTTCAGCAGGAGCGGAGCCCCCTGATCGCTCTTGTGCTCGTTGCGGGCGTTGCCGTCACCGCCACGCTGCACATCCTCGCCGGCCAGCGCGAGCGGGGCGCGGATGCCAAAGCCCCCGCGGGGGCAGGCGAGCATCTGCTTGACCTTGGCCCCGCCATCGACATCCCCCTCAACCGCGCCAAAGTGGTCACGCTCGCCGGTCGGGAGCGCGTCGCCGTCTTTCGCTATTCCGAGCGCGGCCAGTACAAACTCTCCGCCGTCTCGAACGTCTGCGCCCACCAACAGGGCCCGCTCGGCGAGGGAAAGGTCGAGGGCGGGTGCATCACCTGCCCCTGGCACGGCTACCAATATCGCCCCGGCGATGGGTGCGCACCCCCGCCCTTCCATGAGAAGATCGCGACTTATCGCCTGACTCTCCGTGGCGACCGCGTACTCCTTGACCCGCGCCCACTCCCGCCCGGCACGGCCGTCGCTCCCGCCATCTGCGCCACCCCGGAGCGCGACCATGGCTGACGCCCGCATCACTCCCGCACCCGACGAGTTCTACATCGGGTATGTTCCGCGCACGCCCCGGGGCATCGCCACGCGCATGCGGGCCGCGATCATCCTCCTGATGGTCGCCGGAGCCACCGTCGCCGCCGTCTGCGCCATCGCCCAGCACGCGCCCGCCCCCTCCGCGTGGCCGAGCGACTCGGTCGCCCTCCGCGGCTATGTGATCCTCGACCCCTACCCGCGACTCGTTGTCCCCGCGGACGACCCCGCCGCCCCACCTCGAACCGTTCTTCTGAGCGCCGTCGGCAAGTTCGGCCTCATCGCAGCAGAGAACTGCGGCCCGCCGAACTCCACACTGCCCCCCGTGGGTCCAGAGCAAGCTGAACAGCGGGCCGCTCTGCGCGAAGTTGCGATGCACTACGTGGAACTCCGCGGCTCAATCATCCGGCGCGAGGGGCGAGAACTGCTCGAAGTCACCTCCAGCGGGCTCGAAATGCGCCGCAGCCGCGACGACCTCCGCGGGTCCGACCAATCGCGCCTCGGCTTCACGATCCCGCCGATCGAGGATCTGGGCGAAGTGACCCTTGACGGCGAGATCGCCGACCCCAAGTGCTTCCTTGGCGCCATGAAGCCCGGCAGCGGGCTCACCCACAAGGCCTGCGCCGTGCGCTGCCTGAGTGGCGGCATAACGCCCGTTCTGGTGGTGCGCGACGCCACCGAGGCGTGGGCCATGATGACCCTGACGGATGATCAGGGCCGCGCCTGTCTGGCGGGGTTGACCCCCCTTGCTGGTGAGCCGGTGCGGCTTGTCGGCCGTCTGACGCGGCGAGCGGATGCGCTCTTCCTGGCCGTGCGCGAAGTGCGCCCGCTCTGACCTTTCGGCAGGGGCTGGACGTACCCTCCTTTGGCCCTCCCCGCGACCCCCTTTACCTCAATGACCCCCACCGCCGACCGACCCCATCCCGCAAGGCCCGACCACCCCTCGACCGGTTCGCCGGGTTGCAGCACCGGCCTCGTTGAGCCACGCAATGAGATGTCGAGCACCGTCGGCCGGGCCGCGGCGGCGGTGCTTGAACAGTGCATCGCGCTGCTCGGCACGCTGAGCGAAAGCCAGTATTCCCGCTCCAGCGTGGTCCTTCCTGCCGGCACGGTCGGCAAGCACACTCGCCATCTCCTCGACCACTTCGCGGCCCTCTTGCTCGTCCCGCCCGGCACCATCGTTGAGTATGACCACCGGGCCCGCAACACCCGCGACGAGACGGACCGTGCCGCCGCCGAAGAACGATGCCGCGCCTGCCTCGTCGCTCTTGAAGGGCGCGGCCTGGCGGATGACGCACGCCCCGTCACCGTGCGCGTAATGCTCTCCTCGAGCGGGCAGGAGGCAACACTCGCCTCAACCCTGGGGCGCGAGCTCGCCTTTGTCGCCCACCATGCACAGCACCACCTCGCCATGATCGCCGCCATCGCCCGCGAGATGGGCGCCTCGGTTGCCCCGGACCTCGGCAAAGCCCCCTCGACCGTCCACCACGAGCGCGGCGCCTGATAGACCCGCAATGTGCACGCTCTCCATCATCCCCGCCCCCGGGTCGGGCTTCCGCGTCATGATGAACCGTGACGAGGAGCGCACGCGCCCGCCCGGCTCGGCCCCACATTGGCACACACTCAAGAGCGGAGCGCGGGCCTTCCATCCGGTCGATCCCGCCGGGGGCGGAACATGGATCGCCGTGACCACCCGCGGCCTGTTGCTCGCGCTCATGAACGGCAACCCCGAGCCGCGCCCGCCGCGGCCCGAGGGCGCACTCTCTCGCGGCACCATCATCCCTGCGCTCCTTGATCCGCCGCAACCCGATCCGCTCAACGTGCTCGCCCGGGCCCGCGAGCTCCCACTCGAACGCTTCCCGCCCTTTCGGCTTGTCGCACTCGCCCGCATCGATCACCCGGCCAAGGGCGACAAACCCGCACGCATCGAGCATCGCCTCGCGACCTTTGTCTGGAATGGTCGCCAGGCCGGGGAAGAACTCCTCAACCCACACCGCCCCCGCTGCTTTGCAAGTTCCGGGCTCGGCGATTCCTTGGTGCAGTGCCGGCTCCCGCTCTTTGCCGATCAGGTGGCCGAAAGACCCACACCGGAGAACCAGTCGGCGTTCCACGCCCACACCTGGGCGGATCGGCCGCATCTGAGCGTGATGATGAGCCGCGACGAAGCCCGCACCGTGAGCGTCACCACCGTGGTGATCGGTCCTGATGAACCGACGATGACCAGCGAACCGATCGCCGCGCGATAGCCGTCGCCGGTCTACTTCTGCTCGCTCTCGGCCTTCGTGGGTCGCTCGACCGCCTTCAGCGCCTTGGTCGCCAAGTACTCCGCGAAGCCCGGCGGCTTGGGAAAGAGCGTGTCAAAGGGTGGCGAGCGGCCCTGCTTGGCCTGCTCATCCATCCCCGGCTTCATCGCCGTGGACATCTCGTCATAGGCGAGGCACCGCAGCGTGTCGTCGGGCACACGGGCGTAGATCATCGCCGCCTCCTCCACGCCAAGCTGGTTGAGGATGCTCGCGAAGATCAGCGTGGCGCACTCGATCCAGTCCCGCGGCATGATCTCCATGCGCGCCTTGGTCGGGTCGACGCCCACCTGCCGATACTGCTCCTTCATGTACACTTCGTGAAAGCGCCGCGCATACTCGAAGGCGTTGTTGAAGAGGTCACGGTCGTCGTTCAAGAGCCCCGTGAAGGCGTCGTAGAGCGAACCGAAGACCTCCGCCCGGGCGATGTCCGGCGAGGTGATGCGCTCCTTCACCTGCTCAACCACGAACTCATCGAGCGGGAGCTGCAGCATGTCCTCGAGTGCCGGGTCAGACCAGTTGAGCAGCGGGTTCTTCTTGTTGTTGATGAAGTCCGCGAGCAACTGCTCCTTCAGCCGCAGCGCGGGCTCCTTGTCCCCCCGCCGATAGAGGAACGCGATCGCATCGCACATGAAGTTCTGGTACCCGGCACGGTACTGGTTGAAGGGGTTGTTGCGGCTGTCGCTCCCGCGCTGGGCCTCAAACTGCTTGGACTCGCGGTCGAGCATGGCCGTCATCGCGCTGCGATAGGTCGGCACAAAGTGAACATTCGGCAGGGCCAAGTAGAACTGCGGCTTGAGCACGTCAAAGTGCAGCGAGCCCGAGCGATACAGATCCTGGATCGATTGGATCACCACCCGGTCGGTGTTCAGGAAGTCAAAGTCCGCCTCGTTCTCCTTGAAGACCCGCGCCTGGGCCTCGTCCACCCCGCGCTGGGCCCAGTACACCGCGTGAGCCGCGGCGTGCCGCCAGTCCATGGGCCCGAAGCGGCGCGTGTACGCCACCATGCGATCGGGCTCCATGTGATAGGTATCCACCACGGCCCGCTTGCGCAGGTGCGGGACCAGCACTTCCCACCCCGGTCGCAGCGTCTCGTCGGAGAGCAGCGCCACCACCGGCCCGCCCAGCATCGGCAGGTTGGCGTCCTTCAGGCCGCTTTGCAGGCGCCCAAGGGCTCGCCCGATCTCGATGACCTCGAGTACCTTCAGCCGGTCGTCAGGGCTCTCGACATCCAGCCCCGCGTCCGCCTTCAGCCGGTCGGCGATGGTGCGAGCGAGCGGGGCGGCCTTGGTCACTTCCTCCATCGTGTCCTTGGCCTCGGCAACCCGGCCGATCCAACGGAGATAGTCGGCCATGGCACGCTCGCGCGAACGGTCCTTGGGATCGGTCCGCGGCGGCGTCCCCAGCACGATGTTCCATTCGCGGGCGAACTGCGTCTTGTACGTCTGGTTCGCGTCGTCCATGGTCCCTTGGACCTTGTGGACGAAGATCCACGCCAGCTCCTTGTGCACCATCAGGTCGTTGGGGTTCGCCGGGATGGCCTCGTCCCGCAGCAGACGGATCCCCGCGTTCACCCACTGCCAACGCTCCTCGGCCGTGTTCGTCGCCACCGAGATGTTGTACGACATGTTCCAGGCGTGAAACGCCCAGACCCGCGGGAACCGCGGCTGGAGCTTTGTGATCGTCCGGGCAAGGTCGATCGCCTCGTAGTAGTTGCCCTTGTCCTTGGCCTTGTTCGCCCGCAGCCAGAGATAGTTGACGAAGATCCCGCGGAACGCCCCCATCGCGATGCCCAGCCCCACCTCCGGCGGGTCGGAATCCTCCGCTCGGTCGGCGTAGCCAAGTTTGTGCCTGCCGGAGCTCGCCGCGACCTCCATGCCGGTCCACACCGAGGCGCCAAGGGCCGCCACAAGGACGCCCGCGGCGGAGAGCTGGATGATCGAGTCACGCGTCATGAGGAAGGCCTGAGAGAGAAGCCCCGCGGCGGCCCGCGCGGCACACCACCGAGGGTTCTACTGCCCGGAATAGGTCGCCAGTTCGCGCCGTTGGAAGATGAATGTCCCCATCGCCCAGAGCACCGCGGAGGCGATGCCGAGCACAAAGAGGGAGAAGACCACCGTCTGCCACTCCACGATCCGCCCTTCCACAAGGGACTCGACGGGCTGCAGTTCGGAATATGAGCCGAAGACCGTCGTCACCAGCTTGGCAACGGCGGCAATGGGATAGCGCCACCAGAGCGTGCCGTGCTCGCTGTCAGTGAGGTTGAACGACTCGAGCGACTCTGAGAGAAACGCCGCCCCCTCGGCACACAGGAAGACGCCGAAACTCGTGAGCGATGCCACGGAGAAGGAGAGGAACGTCGCGGCGCAGACGCCGACCATCGCAAGGAAGGCGATCTTGAGCCACATGACCACCACCACGCGCGCGAAGTTCGGAATGAAGCCCCCCACGGGATACGTGATCTCAAAGGTCCCCGTCGCAAAGGAGACGGGCTCCTTGTTCATGGTGCTGGCCCGCAGATCGCCATTGAAAACCTCGAGCAGGATCTGCCCGTCATCGCCCCCATCGCGCC
The DNA here is from genome assembly GCA_052388255.1 of Phycisphaerales bacterium. Taxonomy (GTDB): domain Bacteria; phylum Planctomycetota; class Phycisphaerae; order Phycisphaerales; family UBA1924; genus JAEUIX01. The sequence goes on along the minus strand of JBQTIJ010000044.1, from coordinate 8,112 downwards.
CGCCGTCCTTGATGAACTGCACCGCCGTCGGCGGGAGCGGTTCGGTGAGCACCTGGCCCAGCCGCACCTCGCGGATGAAGGGGCGGCTCCCCACGGGCTGAAAGGTCAGGCGGTAGGTATCGGTGGGCAGGTCCGATCCAGCCCGGACCTTGAACCGCAGCGTGACCGGGGCGTTGGCGAGTTTCGCGGGCAACAGACCCTCAAAGAGGTAGCGCCCGTATTGCCCCGGATCGACGTTGAAATACTGCGTCATCTGCTCCTTGTCCATGTCGCCAAGGATGCGGGCCCGTTCCTCGGCAGTCTCCACGAAGAGCGGGTTGTCGGCCTTCGTCCGCTCCACCCGCGTCAGATAGGCCTTCTCGCGCAGTTCCATGTCAAGGGCCGGGAGCGTGGGAAGCGCGGTCGCCTGGGCCGTCAGCACCTGCGTCTCGAGCAGCAGCCGGTCGTGCGTCACGGGCACCTGCGGGTCCGCCGAGACAAAGGGACGGGTCTCGCCGATCGCCGGCTGCCTTCGCAGATACTCGGTGAACATCAACGCGCCCGATGCGCTCACCACCAGCAGCACCGCCGCCACCCCCACCACGCCGATCCACTTGCCCAGCACATACTCAAACGCCCGCACCGGCTTGGTCATCGTTTGCCAGATGATCTTGTCGCGCTGCTCGAACGCCACCGTGGCGCACGCCAGAAAGACCGTGAGGATCGCGATCAGCCAGTACGTCCCGCCGATGCCCCAGGTCAGGAACGACTGCACCCGGTACCGAAGCGCCTTCGAGTCATCAAGCAGCAGCGGGAGCGCCGCCAGCCCGAAGATCAGCAGCACGATGAAGACCAGCGAGATGCGCATCCGCACCGACTCGCTCACCACGTTCCGCGCAATGCTCGTGATCGGGTGGCTCGCTGAGAGCGCCGCCCGCAGACCCTCGATGAGCGCACTGAAGATCGTCCACAGGGCCAGCGACCCGAGGATGAACCACCCGAAGTTCGCCACCTTCACCCCACCCCACAGCACCATCGGCCCCGCCACCAGCACTGCGAGGGCCGCCGCGGCCAGATAGGTCAGGGCCAGCCCCAGCCAGATGATCACCAGCATCACCGCCAGCACGATCCCCGTCCCGATCGCGAACGTCTCCATCGAGAGCGAACTCTCCCGGATCGCGTTCAGCGAGCGCACCACCGATTCATACTGATCGCGCAGGGCCTTGGCCACCTCTTGGCGTTCCTTGTCGTCCGCCGTGGCGTTCTCGGGCAGCGGCGCCGCGGCCTCCGGTGCCCCGTCGCCAAGTTCAATCAACCCAAGGTCGGCCCGCATGGACGACATCCGCACGCCGTACGTGACGACCGCCGCGATTGCCAGCAGCACCGCCAGCACGGTGGCCCCGATCTTGAAGGCCCGGGTCCGCTGAGCGCGGTTCAGACGGTCGATGGTGTCGCGAACGTTCACGGCCGCTCCCTGCCCGGCCCGCCGCCGCCCGCTCCACTTGCACTATCCGCACCACCCGAGTCCCCCAGCAGCGCATCGAGCACCGACCGATCGATGTTCTCCTGCGCTGGCGGCGCGGCCTTCGGGCCCGAGGGGGCGACGGGCGCATCCGGTGCCGGGTCGTTCGGTTTCAGCAGCGCGTCGAGCACACGATCATCCGGACCCTGCGGGGTCACGGGGGCCCGGGGTGCGGTCGGCGCCGCCGCCGGTGCCTCGGCCCGCATCAGCGCATCGATCAGCGCCTCTCCCTGCGCATCTGCACGCAGGAAGGCGGCGGTCTGTCCGCCGTGCTGGGCACCGCTCGTCTCGATCCGCTTCGCCCGCGCCTCTTCCACGATGTCCACGAATAGGTCCTCCAGCCGCTGACGCGGACGGCGGACCCTGTTGATGGCGCTCGCGCCCCCCGAACGCCGACGGATCACCGCGTCGATTTCCGCGATGGTCGCGTCGTCAAGGTCCTCGGTCTCGATCACCGAGCCGTGCGAGGCCGAGAGCAACGTTTCGCAGGTTCCCTCGCGCTGCACCTTCCCGCCATAGAGGATCACCATCCGGTGGACGCAGTCCTCAACATCCGCCAGCAGGTGGCTGGAGAGCAGGATGCTCTTGCCGCGGCGCCCGAGTTCGATGATCAGGTCCTTCACCTGGCGCGTGCCGATCGGGTCAAGCCCGGTTGTCGGTTCGTCAAGGATCAGGAACTCTGGATCGTTGATGAGGGCCTGCGCGATCCCGATGCGGCGCTGCATCCCCTTGGAGTACTCGCGCACGGGACGAAACTGCACCGCCTCCAGCCCCACCATGCTCAGGAGCTCGTCGATCCGCCGCTCGCGCGTCCGCCGGTCGAGCTGGAAGAGCTTGCCGTAATAGTCGAGCGTTTCGCGCGCGTTCAGGAAGGGGTAGAGGTACGACTCCTCCGGCAGATAGCCGATCCGCTTCTTGATCGCGACATCGGTCGCTGGCTTGCCGAAGACCACGACCCGGCCGGTCGTCTGGCGCAGCAGCCCGAGGATGATCTTGATGGTCGTCGACTTGCCCGACCCGTTGGGCCCAAGCAGCCCGAAGATCTCACCCTGACTGATCTCAAAGGTGACGTTGTCCACCGCCTTGGCCCGTGTCCGCAGCCAGAAGTCCTTGAAGGTCTTGGTCAGGGCCTGCACCGCCACCACAGGTGCTCGGCCGCCCGTCCCCTGCGTCGATGCGCCGCCCGCCGTGGTGCTCGCTCTGGTCATGCGTCGTCGCTCCGCGCCCGCGCGCTGTGGGCGCGGGCAATGCCACCGTGCCCGATCACTCCGACACGGTGTTGGGGATGCCCTTGTCCTTGAACTTCTGGTCTTCCATCGCCTTCATGTCCTTCGCGGCCTGCTTCTCCGCCGCCTCACGTGTCCGGCGACGCTCAAGGTCGCGCCGCAGTGCCGGATCGCTGTTGATCAGCAGTTCCGTCACCTGCACCCCCGGCGGAAGCCAGGTGAACTCCACGTTGTCGCGCTTCAGGAACTTGCCATAGGCCTCGGTCCAGTCACCCGCCAGCACCACCGGCGCGTTCGTCCGAAAGGCCGCCAGCTTCGCCTCAAACACCGCGGCGTCCGCCACGGCGCGGCTCACCACGCTGGAACGGAACTGGCGGGCCGCCGAGAGGCGCGTCGCCACGTTGCCGCTCACGCCCACGGGCAGCGCCTTGCCGTCGAGCGTCGCGGCTTTGCCGTCCATCACCTCGTCGATGGCCGCGAGGATCGTCTCCCCTTTTGCCGCGTCGTTGCGCGAGAGGGCCTCGTCCAGCCGATCGATGAGATTGAGCAGCACCGGGGCCGCCTCGCCGGCCGTCGCGTTGAGCAGCGTGGACCGCTCCTGCTCGGCCTTCTCGGTCGCCTGTTTGGATTCAGACTGGGCCGATTGCACCTTCTCAAAGGTCGCGATCGTGTTCAGCGGGGGCGTCTTGGCGATGATGTTGAGTTCGATGATCTCGATGCCCGAATCGAGCGCATCGAGCGTCCCCTGCGCCACCGCTTGGGCACGGGTCTTCAGCCCCATGAAGCGCCCCGGTCGCGCTTCATCTGGACCGTCCTTGAGGAGTTCGTCGATTGACAGGGCCGAGCCCGCATTCACCACGCCGCGCATCACCGCCGCGCGGACGATCGCCGGTTCATCCGCCGGGTGAACATTCCGCGCATAGCGCTGAGCGTCGCGCCGGCGATACGTCAGCGACACCTTGGCATGCCCGATGTTCCCGTCGGCCGTCATGATCGAACCGTCGATCGCCGGGTCCACCCGGTCGCGGGCGCTGTTCTTGAGATCGGCCGGGGCCTTCTCAAGGTCCGCCTCCGGCAGGTTGGGCCAGAACTCACGTTTCATCGTCACCGAAGCGGGGCTCGTCTGCACCCGAATCAACTCGCCGAAAGGCGCGGGAAAACTCATCTGGAAGCCCGGCTGCAGCCGGTCCCCCGTCACCTCGCCCATGGTCAAGCGGATGCCCTCCTCGCCCTCCTGCACCGACTGGAACCCCGAAAGGGCAAACAGCCCCACCAGCCCCACCATGGCCACTTGCACCAGGCGATACGTGATCCGCAGCGCATCGGCCAGCGAGCGTGTCGCCGGGTCGAGAGACGCCTCGTCTGCGTCACCCGCGCTCTCGCTGCGCAGTTCCACCGAGGCCGGTCGCCGGGCCCGCCCCGCGCCGTTCACAAGGGCCTGCGCCGAAGCCGGGTTCATACCCGTCTGGTCGTTCTGTTGGCTCACTGGTTCCCCCCTTCGCTCGCGCTCGCCGTATCGGCGGGCTGGGCGGGGGCCGCGCCGCTTCGGGCCGGGGTGGCCGGCGAAGGCACGGGCGTTGCCGGTGGCAGCGTCGCTCCCGGGACCTTGCCGGTGCGGAGTTGTTCGAGCGCCTCAGGGGTAAAGAGCGACATCCCGGGCATCGAGACCGGCAGCACCAGCGTGAACTTGCGGCTCATGGCATCGCGAACCAGCTCCACGTTCTTGAGGAAGACCGCCAGCTCAGGATTGTCCTTCTGCCGATCGACATACTTCTTGGCCTCAAGCTCCCCCTGGGCCTGGATAGTCCGGGCCCTTCGTGAGGCGAAGTCCATGATCTTCTGGGCGTCCGCCTCCGCCCCGCTCTTGATCTTGTTCCGCTCCGCCTCGCCCCGGCTGACGGCCTCCTGGGCCAGTTTCTGCCGGGTCTGAGCCATGCGCTGCGCCACCGCCTTGCTCGTCTCCTCCGGCAGTTTGGTGCTTGAGATCCCCACTGTCAGGATCTGGATCCCGTAGTCCTTCATCGACCGCCCCGTGGCGTCGGTGTTGAGCTGCGCCTTGATCCGCTCCTCCAGCTTGATCAGCCCGGTGCCGTCGGCCCCCTGGCTGAAGAGATCGTCAAACCGGAACTTCGCCGTCTCGCTCATCGCATCGCGAAGGCGCGAGGAGAGGATTGTCTCGGCCGCCTCAAAGTGCTTGGTCGGCGAGCTCCCCTGCTTGCTGAAGAGCCGGTAGAAGCTCATCGCATCATCCACGCGATACGTCACGTACGCCGTCAGGATGATCTGCCGGTTGTCGGCCGTCTGCTGCGTCTCGGGGCGCGACTCCACGAACCGTGCCCGCGTGTCGTACCGCGTCACCGACTGGATCGGGTACGGCCACTTGGCGTACAGCCCCGCCTCCTTCACGACCGACGACCCATCGGCCCGGCCGAAGGTCGTCACCACCGCCGTCTCGGTGAAACGCACGGTGTAACTCGTCATGAACCCGATGATGCCCAGAACGATCAGGGCGGTCACGATGATGCGGATGATCAGTTGCATGGTGTCGGTCCCCGGAGGGGCAAGCGGTCGATGGATCGAACAGGTCAGACAGGAACGGTCAAAGTCAGGTCGGGCGGCACGCGGCCATCGCCTCACTCACCCGCGGGGGTGAGCGCGTTGGTCACGGCGTCGTTGTCCTTGTGGTCGTTGATCACGCGGAGCCCGCTCGAAGCGCGGTCGTCCACGATGTAGACGCGGGCGTTCTTCATGATCTCCTTAAGCATGTCAAAGTACAGATTCGCCCGGTACAGCTCGGGGGCCGCGCGATAGGCCTCGATCTGGGCCGCGTACGCCTCCGCCCTCCCGCGCTCGCTCATGTGCGAGCGCCACCGCTCCGCCTTGGCCTTCGCCAGCATCGCCGCGGCTTGCCCGCCCGCTGTCGCGATCAGGGTCTCGATCGAGCGCTCCTGCTTGGCACGGTCCGCGTCGTCGGTCACACCGTTGAGGGCATCGATCTGGTTCGCGATGGTGCGGGCAAGGTCAACCGACCCCACCGCCTCGGTCAGTGTGCGGATCGCCTCCGTCCTCCCCTGCTCAATCGCACCCAGCCCGTTCTGCTGGTTCTCGATGATCTTCTCAAACGTCTTGGCGCAGTTCTCTTTCTGCGGCGGGTGAACCCCCTCCACACACGCCACCACGATGTCCACCCCTGCGCCCGCCTCGTTCAGGCGGGCCTGGATGCGCTTGCGAAGTTCAACGCTGATCTCCGAGCGCCGCTGCCCCAGCAGGTCATCCTCCGTCACCGTTGCCAGATACGACATCACCTCGCGCTGGGCGATGGCCTTCACCAACCCAGGACGCGCGGCGGGCGCGGCAAACTCTTCATGCGCCTGCAGGTCCCGAATCGCATAGACCAGCGGAATCTCGACCGCCACGATCGCAACATCTCGTACCGGGTCCTGCCCGGTGGCGGCGTTGCCCGCCGAGTCCCCCTCGACCGGCGCGGCCCCTGACCGCGTCGTCGGCTGCACAATCGCGTAGACCTCTTCCACTTGGTGGTCGTTGGTCCACAGGATCGGCTTGTTCCCCTTTGTCCCCGGGGTCATCAGGTCGATGGTGTCCTGCACCGTGGTCTGGCCGGTAACAAACACCTCAAACGGCCACGGGAACTTGGCGTAGAGCCCCGGCCCAACCTCATCCACTTTGGCCCCGAAGCGCACCCGGATCGCCCGCTGGTTCAGATCGACCACCTCAAGACAACTCAGCGACCAGATGACGCCGAGCCCCACCAGCACCAGCATCGAGAGCGAGCGGCTCAGCAGTTTGTACGCCCAGCTTGATGTGACATCGACGCCGAACTGGTAGTTAATCGCCCCGCCCACCGACTCGGCGATGCGATCCGGCGACGCCACAAACGACAGCACGCGCGAATCGAACGCCGGACGCGGAACCTCACCCGCGCGGCGCGGGCGATAGAAGTTCAGCAGCAGGTTCAGGATCATCTCCGCCCCGAGCAGCACCATGAACCCGGGGATCACCACCTGCAGGTAGAGCAGCACCCGCTCCGTCCCCGCGGTGTGGGCAAAGTGAGCCGCGGCCACGGCCAGCCCGCAGAGCGCAGCGCCCACAATCGCCCCCGCACCGCCGCGGAGATTGGCCCAGACTCTCTGCTTGGCCATGCCCGAGACGAACCGCGCGAAGACAAACCCGACAACACCGATACCCAAACCGATCGCAAGCGCCCACCCCTTGAGGGGAGGAATCTGGAAGGTGTCGATATTGAGTTGCCCGGGTGCCAGCCGGGCGTTCAGCCGCACGGCACCAAGGGCGATCAGCGCAAGCCCAAGCACCACGCTGACCACCGGCAGCATGATCCGGTGCATCCACGCCAGCCGCCGCGCGGCCACGCGCATCTCCTCAGCACTCGATTCGAAGACGGATGAAGCCCCCGCGCTCGCCGCCAGCGTGTCGGCCTCCATCGACTCCACCCGCTCGCGCCGATGCTGATCAAAGACAATCGCAAGCGCCAGCCAGACGCCCGCGACGATCAGGACCAGGAAGCCGGACGATTGGGCCGCGTCGTCGCGCCCGAGGATGCCGTACAGCAACAGCGCCAACCCGAGCACGACCTGCACGACCAGCCCCAGAAGGGCAACCCGCGCGGCTTTGGCATAGGCAAGATAATCGGCCTTCATGAACGCTCCCAAAGGCCGTTCCCAAACCCGGGAGGGCGGGGGAATCGGCGGCAACCGTCGCTGGGCTCCGGACCGCGGGGCCGTTTCGTGCCCCGCGCCTCCGCGAGGGCCGAACCGATGAACCCTTGATCAGGATCGCCAACCGGGACGGACCAAGCCCTTCAGAACGAAGGGGGTCTATTGTCGCCGGTGCGCGGGGTCGTGTCCACCGGTGCACGCACTCGAGCCAGCGCGCGACACCGCCGAACCGACCCTGCCCCGGACCCGTACCTACGCACACTCAGCCGGTGGGTTCGATCAATCCCGCGCCGACCGAGATTGAACCCTGCCGCCGCCCCCGTACCCTCACTGACGAACCTCTCCCCCACCCTCGATGCTCCCGCTCATCTTCACCATCGCACGCACCACGTTCCTTGAGAGCGTGCGCCAGCCCGTTTATGGGCTGCTCATCGCCCTGTGCGGGCTCTTCCAGGTCATCAACACCTCCTCGCTCGGCTACTCCCTCGGCTATGGCGACAGTTCCGAGGTCTCGGGCGACAACAAACTTCTGCTCGATGTCGGCCTCGCCACCATCCTCTTCTGCGGCACCCTCCTCGCCGGCTTCGTCGCCACCGCCGCCCTCTCGCGCGAGATCGAGAACAAGACGGTTCTCACCGTCGTCAGCAAGCCCGTCCCCCGGCCGGTCGTGGTTATCGGCAAGTACATCGGC
>JBQTIJ010000043.1:0-19404 GCA_052388255.1 Phycisphaerales bacterium | reverse complement strand
GTCGAGGGTCTCCGCAACGCGGTACATCACGCCGCTGTTGGCCTTGGGCGTACAGCGGAAGTCAAAGGCAAACTCAAAGTCGCCGAACTCATCACTCGTGACAAGGTCACCCCCGCCGCCACCCTTGGCGCTCGTCAGGATTCCATCGGCCACGCTCCACCCCTTGGCCGGGAAACCGGGCTGCTTGTAGGCCCGCAGGCCCGGCGCGCTCGATGCCGTGAGCATCGGCCTCCAGCCGCCAGCCACCTGCGCGGGGGTGAGGGGTGTCTGACCGCAGGCAAGCCCCGCGGCAAAGAGCAAAGCGGCCGGGAGCGTGATCATGGCGGGGGTGTTCATGGGCGATCATTCGCCACTGGGCGGGCCGAAGGTGGGCCAGAGATGGGCCAGTTGTGGGCCAGATCGCAGCGACCGCCATCCGTTGCCCCATCGGGTTTAGCAACATCCAAGACTTGCGACGACTGGTGTTCAACACCGGCCCGGGAGCAACGGCCCCGTGACGACAAACAGGGCCGCTACGGTTCCGCGTGCCGCCGCGCCCGAATGACCTGACCATTGCGATCCGTGCCTTGAACAAAGGCGGGCTCGTGCTCGGGCCCACCGAGACCATCTTTGGGGTCTTCGTCCGCGCCTCACACGCTCCAGATGCACGGGCCGCGCGGGCCCGCCTTCGCCCCGACAGCACCGGACCCCTGACGGTCCATCTCCCGGACGAAGCCGCCCTGCGCTCAGCGCTCTCTCCCCTCGGCAGACTCGCCCCATTGCAGGAACGGATCGTGGGCCGACTCATCCCCGGCCCCGTGACCCTCCGCATCGAGCGCACACCCGAGACCATCCTCAAGATCGAAGGCCAGATGGGGATCGACACCGGGAGTATCAGCGATGGCGACGGCGGAGCGCTCCTTGTGCGGGTGCCGGACCATCCAGCCGCGGCTCGGTTACTCGGCGGGGCGGAAGGGCCGACGGTCGGCATCGGTGTTGCGTCGGCCCTCGGGGAAGTGGCACCCCGCACCCTCGCTGAGGCCCAGGCCAAAGTCATCGACGTCGGTATCGCCACCGACGCGACCTTCGATGGGCTGCCCGCCCCGGCAGGCGTGCGCTCGACGGTCGTCCGCCTCACCAGCGTCGGGGGATATGCGGTCGAGCCCGGGGGGATGCTTAGCGAGACGAAGATCGCAGACCGGCTCGCACGCCGGGTGTTGTTTGTCTGCACGGGAAACACCTGCCGCAGCCCCATGGCGGAGGCCATCGCCCGCGGCTTGGCCGAAGGGCTCGTGCTCAAGATCCCCACGCGTTTCGCCTCCGCGGGCATCGCCGGGCACGACGGGGCACCCTTCTCGCCCGAAGCCCATCGAGCCGTCGAGCGGCTGGGAATCGGCACGCTCCGTGGTTCCTCACGGGCCCTGACGGCGGCGGAGATCGCCGGGGCGGACTTGGTATTCGCGCTGACACGGGCCCACGAACGGGCCGCGCGGTCGCTCAGCCCCGCCCATGGTTCCAAAGTCCGGCTGCTTGATCCCGCTGGCGGCGACGTCTCCGACCCCATCGGAGGGCCTCAGGCCCTCTACGATCAAACGGCGCGGGCCCTGCGGACCATGATCGCGGAGCGCCTCGCCGAACTGGAGGCCAGTGACGGATGAAAATCGCCCTCAGTGCGGACCATCGCGGAGCCGGCGCAGCACGGCAACTGGCCGACAAACTCCGGTCCGGCGGCCATGAGGTGCTCACCCTCGGCAACCTCACCGGGGATGCGACCGACTACCCCATCCAGGCCAACCTCGTCGGCCACGCCGTCGCCAAGGCGCAGGCGCAGCTCGGCGTGCTTGTCTGCGGGACCGGGATCGGCATGTGTATCGCCGCCAACAAGGTCAAAGGCGTCCGCGCGGCCCTGGCGCATGATGAACTCACCGCCCAGATCAGCCGGACCCACAACGACGCCAACGTGCTTTGCCTCTCGGCGGATCTCCTTGGCCAGCGGCTGATCGAAAAGATCGTGGAGGTCTGGATCGGCACGCCCTTCCAGGGCGGTCGCCATGAGCGCCGACTGAGGGAGATCGAAGCCATCGAACGCGGCGAAGACCCCGGCCGGCTCGGCTGAGGGCCGGTGCCCATTCACCCGCATACGCCGGGTGCCTCAGATGTGCCGAATCACTTGCTCGAGCGGGAACCGCACCTTCGCGGCTGTCGCGTACTTGTCCGCCGCGGCGCGATAGCCCGCAGCACAGGCGACCACGGTTCGATACCCGGTCCCCTTGAGCGCGAGGATCTCGTCGTACGCGGCCCGATCGATCCCTTCCATCGGGCAGGTATCCACGCTGAGCATGGCCGCGGCGGTCATGAACTGGCCGAGCGCGATATAGGTCTGGAGGGAGGCCCAGTGGTGCCGGTCAAAGCCCGGTTGCGGGTTGTTCACGAACCCGAGCATCATGCCCTTGTAGGCGGCGAGGGACTCGGGTGAGTCATTGCGCACTTCGATCTGGCGGGCGACGAACCGTTCGACATCCGCCGATTCGACGGTCTCGCGCGCGGTGAAGACCACATGGTGAGAGCAGTCCATCACCTGCGACTGGTTCCATGACGCCGCCAAGAGCTTGGCCCGGACGGCGCGGTCGGTGACGATGATAAATCGCCATGGCTGGAGGCCAAACGAGGAGGGCGCGAGGACGAGGGCCTGCTCGAGAACGGTCCAGGTTTCTGGGTTGATGGTGCGAGCCGGGTCGAAACGCTTGGTGGCGTAGCGCCACTGGAGGTGACTGAGAAGAGTGGCCGGCGTGACATCAGACACGGAGTCTCCTCGGAAGCGTCGGGGGGGAGCGGAGTGCAAGCGGATGAGTGCTTTCCAAAACGAGCCGCGGCCGCCTTAGGACTTGGCGGCCGCGCGGGGAAATGACCCCAAGGGGATTCGAACCCCTGTTACCAGGATGAGAACCTGGTGTCCTAACCGGGCTAGACGATGGGGCCAAGTCGAAAGAACAGGGAGAAAGATGATAGAAGGGGAGGAAGAGAAAGTCGAAAAGTTTGGGGGGTCTGGGGGTTCAGCGGAGCGAGGGAAGTGCAACTGGGATGGGTGCGCCGGCTTGTTCGGCAGAGGTTGACCCTTCGGCTCTCGCGCGGTGTCGCGCGTCGCCGACCTCTTCGGCACGCCCGACACTTGGTGACGCATCACGACAGACGGAACTGGTTGCGATACAAGCGGACTCGAGGTCGCGCGCCCAGTCGGCGCGGGGGACGCGTCAGGGGACGCGTTAAGGACGCACCGGCGGGCGCGGCGACTGCAAAAAAGACAACGCCCGCCTCTTGCGAGACGGGCGTTGCGAATATCAAGAAACAGTTGGGTGCCATTAATCGGGCATTGCTGCCCGGCTGCCTGGAGTAAACCAGACGAGAATGTACTGACGAACGATTCTCGGATTGCTCCGAGGGGATCGTCTAAGGAATCCCTTAGAAAGGAGGTGATCCAGCCGCAGGTTCTCCTACGGCTACCTTGTTACGACTTAGTCCCAGTCACCGATCTTGCCGTGGTCGCTTCAGTGATGAAGCGGCTTCGGGCTCTACCGGCTCCCATGACTTGACGGGCGGTGTGTACAAGGCTCAGGAACACATTCACCGGGGCGTAGCTGATCCCCGATTACTAGCGATTCCAGCTTCATGCAGGCGGGTTTCAGCCTGCAATCCGAACTGAGGTGCATTTTTTGCGATTTGCTCCACCTTGCGGTCTTGCATCGCTCTGTATGCACCATTGTAGCACGTGTGCAACCCTGGATGTAAGGGCCATGAGGACTTGACGTCATCCCCGCCTTCCTCCGGTTTGACACCGGCAGTCTCGTTAGAGTCCCCAGCATGACCTGATGGTAACTAACGACAAGGGTTGCGCTCGTTAAGGGACTTAACCCGACGCTTCACAGCACGAGCTGACGACAGCCATGCAGCACCTGTGCATGTTCCACTCTTGCGAGCGTCGTGAACGTTTCCGCCCACTAATCCATGCATGTCAAACCCAGGTAAGGTTCTGCGCGTTGCTTCGAATTGAGCCACATGCTCCACCGCTTGTGTGAGCCCCCGTCAATTTCTTTGAGTTTTAATCTTGCGACCGTACTCCCCAGGCGGTGTGCTTAACAATTTCTCTGCGATCCCGACGGCGTCAGAGCCGCCGTGATCCAGCACACATCGTTTAGGGCGTGGACTACCAGGGTATCTAATCCTGTTTGCTCCCCACGCTTTCGTGCCTCAGCGTCAGGAAAGCCCCAGTCGCCTGTCTTCACCTTCGGCATTCCGCTTGATATCTACGCATTCCACCGCTCCACCAAGCGTTCTAGCGACCTCTAGCTTCCTCGAGACTGGCAGTTTGCCGTGCAGTTCCACCGTTGAGCGGTGGGCTTTCACACGACACTTATCAGTCCGCCTACGCACCCTTTAAGCCCAGTGATTCCGACTAACGCTCGGGCCCCCTGTATTACCGCGGCTGCTGGCACAGGGTTAGCCGGCCCTTCCTCTGGAGATCATCATTGTTTGTATCTCCTGACAGCGGTTTACACGGCAAAGCCGCTTCATCCCGCACGCGGCGTCGCTCCGTCAGACTTTCGTCCATTGCGGAAGATTCGCTGCTGCAGCCTCCCGTAGGAGTCCGGGCAGTGTCTCAGTCCCGATGTGGCAGGCCGTGCTCTCACACCTGCTACCCGTCTCTGGCTTGGTGGGCCATTACCCCGCCAACTACCTGATAGGACGATCGCCGCTCCCAAAGCGATAAATCTTTGGTCTCTCGACATTATGGGGTATTACGCACAGTTTCCCATGCCTATCCCCCACTTCGGGGCACGTTCGATCGTATTACTCACCCTTCCGCCACTGACCATTGCTGGTCCGTTCGACTTGCATGCTTTAACCACGCCGCCAGCGTTCAATCTGAGCCAGAATCAAACTCTTCACTTGATAGCTGTTGATCGGTCATCGCGCTTGGAAGCACGACGCCGTGTCTTGGCAATGAAGGTCTGACCTGAAAACCGCTCGGAGCCATCGGGTTAGGATGGGCCGAAACGGCCGGTCTCATCCGCGACCCGTAAGATCGCGGACGCCATCGGTGATTATTCCGATGGAAATCGCTGACACAATCACTTTCACTCAAAAACTCTTTTAGGGTTTTTCAATTCAGTACGAGATTGTGCAGCTCACCAGGGCTGTGAATCCCTGACGAGCCATTTTGATCGAGCTTCGCTGCCCCCGGCTAGGTAGGCCCGGCGTACACCGGTGCGAAGCCCGCACATTCTCGCGGACACCCAACTGTTCACTTGTCAAAGAGACCCGACCACCTTGCCCTCCATCGGAGGGCCGGGGGTGCTTCAGACCAGACCAGAAAACCAGTCGGTACGAAACCGAGCGGCGGAACCGTCGCTCGTGGGGTCAGGAGTTTAGCCCCACCACCTCCAACGTCAAGCAACTCCCCAACACACTTTTCTTTCTCACAGCTTGTCCACGTCATGTACCGAACTTCCATCCATCACTTATCGGACTATTATCGCCGCTTCCGACCCGCACCGAACCGACCCTCAATATACGTAGTCGCGAACACACTCCGACCGATACCCCCCTCCGTGCCCGCTCACGCCCTCTCCGCCACTGTGCTCGAGGCCAACCTGCGCGCGCTCGCGACCGGGAACCGCCGGCTCGTCGAAGCCCTGCGGGCGACTGCCGAGCGGGACGATGTGACGTTCTTCGCGGCCTCTCATGAAGACGGGATGGTCTCCGCCAGCATCCAGGACTTCGGCCCCACGGGGTTCATCGATCGCCTACTCGCCAGCCGCCGCAACCCCCGTATCGAGGCGGAACGGCTCATTGAGCGTGTCGAGACCGCGGCTCACCCCACCATTGTCGTCATGGGCTTCGGCCTCGGGCACCATGTGGCGGCCCTGGCGCGGCGGGTCAACCGTGAGGGGCTGATCGTGGTCTTCGAGCCCGACCTTGGGCTCCTCAGGACAGTGCTTGGGCACATTGATCATTCGGACTGGCTCAACCAGACCAATGTCCTGCTGATCACCGACAGCACCGACGAAGGGGCCATGGCGGCATCGCTCCAGGGGCTTGAAGGCCTGCTGGCGATGGGGGTCCACATGGTCGCCCACCCGGCCAGCCGGCCGCGCCTCGCGAAGCAGGCGGAGGACTTCGCCCGCGTCTTCACCAAGGTCATGAAGGCCGTTCGCACGACGGTCGTGACGACCATGATGCAGACCGAGGCCACGGTCCGCAACCTGCTGCAGAACCTTGATGTCTACAGCACCGGGCATGGGATCAACGACGTACAGGGGAAGTATGCGGGCAGGGCGGCGGTCGTCGTCTCCGCCGGGCCTTCGCTGGCGCGGAACATCGCTGCGCTCTCGGCCCCCGGTGTGCGGGACCGGGTCGTCATCGTGGCAGTGCAGACGGTGCTCAAGACGCTGCTCGCCCACGGCATCCGCCCCCACTATGTGACGGCCCTTGACTACCACGAGATCAGCCGCCGGTTCTATGAAGGGCTGACGGCCGACGACGTGCGGGGCGTTGAACTGGTGATCGAGCCCAAGGTCAATCCGGCCGTGCCCGCGGCCTTTCCGGGGGTCATTCGCTGCGCCCGCGACGGGTACCTTGACAAGGTGCTGGGCGAGACCCTGGCACGCCCGATGGGGGCCATCGCCCCCGGGGCGACGGTCGCCCACCTTGCCTACTCGTTCGCGCGGCACCTTGGGTGCGATCCGGTGATCTTGGTAGGGCAAGACCTCGGCTTCACGGACGGACAGTACTACGCCTCGGGCGCGGCAATCCACGACGTGTGGGCGGGTGAGGTCAACAACTTCAACACCGTCGAGATGCTCGAATGGCAGCGGATCGTGCGGGGCCGTGCCCACCTGCGGCGCGAGACCGATCAACTCGGCCGGTCGATCTTCACCGATGAGCAGATGGCGACCTATCTCGTGCAGTTCCAGCGCGAGTTCAAGGCCGACGCCGAGCGTGGCCTGACCACCATCGATGCCACCGAGGGGGGCGTGTGCAAGGCCTTCACCACGATCATGCCGCTCGCCGAAGCGCTTTCGCGCGCACCCGTCCCGGCGACGGCGGCCGGGAGCGCTCCGGTGGCCTCTCCGAGTGCCAGCGAACGAGTCACCGCCTCTCGGCGTGAACGCGAGCGGCTCTTCAAGCGCGAGGTAGCGGAACGGGTGCGCGACCTGCGGCACGACGTCTTCGTGATCGCGCGGCGCAGCCGCGATGTGCGGGTGATGCTCGCCGAGATGCTCGAGCACCAGCGCGATCAGGAACGGGTCAACCGGCTCATCGGCAAGGTCGAGCAGGTGCGCGATGAGGTCATGAAGCTCTCGGCGGCGTTCGACCTGATCGAGACGCTGAACCAGACCGGGAGTTTCAACCGGCTGAAGGCCGACCGCGCGATCAACCTTGACCGCGGGTTGACAGCGGAGCAGGTGCAGCAGCGACAGATCGAGCGTGACATCGTGAACGTGGAGTGGCTTGCGGACGCCGCGGACGTGCTGGGCACGATGCTCGAGGACGCGGTCTCGACGCTTTCGGGCGGGCCGCGCCAGACGCGTGACCCTTCGATCAATCCCGAGAAACTCTCGCTGCTGAAGTGCGGGGCGGACCCGGCGACGCTTCGGGTAGTGGCGGTGGTTGACGCGACGGTGGAGGCCGGGAGCGGGGCGGGGGCCGAGCCGGTGTGGGGCCGGGCCAACGCACTGCAACTGACGCTGGCCCGGCTGGCCCGATGCGCTTCGATCTCCGGGGCGGCGATCATCACCCATGACGAACAGGCCACGCGCCGGTTGATCGGAGCCCCGCCGGGCGCGCTCCGACTCTCCTTCCACACGGCCGATCCGTGCGATGCCTTCGACCCCGCGGCCATCCGCGCAGCGCGGGCCTTCGCGCCCGAGTGCTATCGGGGCGGGCTGGGGAACCTGACCTGCTACGACGAGGTGCTCCACCCGGGGACGACGGCGCGCCTGCTCCGCGAGTGTGAGGCCGAGGCAGCGCTCGTGGTCGGTGCCACCTGGTCGCTCATTGACCCGGCACTCTGCGATAGCGCCATCGCCCGTTATCGCGAGCAGCCCAAGGCCCACCGGCTCACCTTCTCGCAGGCGGTGCCGGGGTTCTGCGGGTGCGTGGTCGATGTGACGATGCTCGAACAGATCCGCGATGCGCGGGCGAACGCGGGTTCCTTCGCCTCGATCGGCGGGGTTCTCGGCTATGTCCCGACGAGCCCGGTGCCGGACATGCTCGGCAAACCCATGTGCCTGCCGGTGCCCGTGGCGGTGCGCGATGCGGGCGTCCGCGCGACGATCGACCGCTGGGGAGAGGGGCGCGCCGTCCTTGAAGCGGCATCGCGAGCGGGACTCGACCCGCTCAGCGCGAGCGCCGAGGACCTGGCCCGGGTAGCGGCCACACTCAAGCCGACAGGCGCTCAGCATGTGATCCTGCGGCTGGTCGATGGCGCGGGGCGATTCCTTGAGGGCCGCGCGGCCCTCGCGGCGTTCAGTGCCCACGCGCGCTGCGGCGCGGCCGTCACGATCCGCGGCGAGGATGTCGTCACCGGCGCGGCCGGTCCGGTTGCGCGGGACGTGCTTGAGAACCCCTGGTGGCGCCAGATCATCCGCGGCTTGCGCGAAGCGGGTGCGGCGGCGGTGCATGTGCGGACGTTCCTCCGCTGCCCGGCCGATCAAGTGGGAGAGCTTCTCTACGCAGGGCCGGACGTGGTGAGTGTCGATCTGATCTCGCTCGAGCGCGATGGATACCTCGCGCTGGCGGGCGTGGATGCGTTTGACACGGTTCAGGCAAACCTCACGAGGTTGATGCACGGCCGGACTGCTCCGAAGGATGGAAGTGGCCTTGCCACGCCCTGGGTTGTTCCACGGCTCACACGCCGCGATCGTGTGTATGAGCAGGTCGAACGCTTCTTTGACTACGGCATGCTGAACGCGGGATGGGCGGTTCTTGACCCTCTGCCGCGGGTGATGTCGGGCGAGCGGATCAAGCCGATCGCGGTGCCACCGGCGGCAAACCGCCGCATGGCGCGGAGCGCGATCGAGATCGGCGCGGATGGTCGCGTGGTGCCCTTGGGCGGGAGCGCTCCGTGAGCACCGGTCGCGCGGTGGCCGTCATTCTGGCGCGGGCGGGTTCCAAGGGTGTGCCCGGGAAGAACCGGGCACGACTGGCAGGGAAGCCCTGCGTGCAGTACACCATCGAGCAGGCACAGGCCGCGCGGTGCGTCGGGTTGGTGGCGGTCTCGACCGATGATCCGGTGGTGGCGCGGATCGCGCGGCGGGCGGCGTGCGTGGTGATCGACCGCCCGGCCAACCTTGCCCACGACCGGGCGAGGGTTGACGACGCGGCCCGGCATGCCTTCAGCACTCTCGCGGAGCGGGGCCTCATCGATGACCAGGCGCCCGTGGTGATTCTCTACGCCAATGTGCCCATCCGCCCGCCGGGCGTGATCGACCGGGCTCTTCGGCTGCTCTCGCGCACAGGGTGCGACAGCGTACAGACTTATCAGGGGGTCGGGAAGCACCATCCGTGGTGGACGGCGCGGGTGGCGCCTGACGGCCGGGTCCGCCCCTGGGCCGGTCGTGTGCTGAACCACGGGGTCTTCCGCCGGCAGGACCTTCCTCCCGCGTTCATTCCGGATGGGTCGCTCATCGCCCTCACCGCAGCCGCGCTCTTTCTTCGCTGCGGGGCCCGGGCAAGGCTCCCCGGCAAGGGGCGGGGTCCGCACGATTTCTTCGGGCTGGATCGGCGCGGGTTGGTCAACCCCGAAGGGCGCGTGGTGGACATCGATTCGCCCGTCGATCTGCTTGTCGCGTCGGCCATCCTGCGAGCGCAGCAGCGGGCACACTCTCGAACCAGCCGCGTGGAGCGCGCATGAGAATCGCGGAACGACAGATCGGGCAGGAGACGCCGCCCTATGTGATCGCCGAGATCGGCGTGAACCATGACGGCTCTCTCGAGCGTGCTCTTGAAATGGTGGACGGCGCGGCCGAAGCCGGAGCGGACGCGGTCAAAGTGCAGATGTTCGAGGCCGATCTTCTCATGAGCCGGGCGTCACGGCTGGCCGAGTATCAGCGGGCGGCGGGCGAGCGCGAGCCGATCGAGATGCTCCGCCGCCTGCAACTGGAGGACAGGGCTCTTGACGCCATCGCACGACAGGCAGAGGCCCGGGGCATGGCCGCGATCGTGACGGTCTTCTCGGTCGAGCTCGTGGGGCGGGCCGCTGCGATGCCCTTTGACGCTTTTAAGACGGCCTCGCCAGACATCATTCACCGGCCGCTGCTCGAGGCGCTCGCGGCGGTGGGGCGGCCGATGATCGTGAGCACCGGGGCAAGCACGGTGGCGGAAGTCACCCGGGCGACAGAGTGGCTCGCAAGGTTTCCCATCGAAGTCTCGCTCTTGCAGTGCGTCTCGTGCTACCCCACGCGCGAAGAGGACGCGGCGTTTGAGGGGATCGGGGCGCTCATGGCGGAGTTCGCGACGCACCATGTGGGGTACAGCGATCACTTGGCGAGCGAATGCAGCGGCGCTCAGGCGGTGATCATGGGTGCGTGCATTCTGGAGAAGCACTTCACGCATGACACCGGTGCGGCCGGCCCGGACCACGCGGCCTCGCTCGATCTGCCCGGTCTGGCGAGGTATGTCCGCGTCGCGCGAGCGGCGTGGCAGGCGTGCCGAAGCGGCCCCGAGGCGCGGGCCCGCGGCTTTCTCGAAGCGACGGGGCTCGACTGGCAGAGTGTGCAGCCACGGGGGAGCGTGAATGCCCCCTGGCGCAAAGAGGTCCTCCCCTGCGAAGAGGATGTCCGCCGACTCTCGCGTCAGTCGATTGTCGCTCGACGCGACCTTGCGGCTGGAGAACGCCTGCGGGCCGAGGACCTGACAATGAAACGGCCCGGGACGGGCCTTGCCCCCTGGCAGGTTGACGGCATTCTGGGCAAGGTGCTCAGCCGGAATGTCGAGGCGGACACGCCCATCACGTCCGATCACCTGATCCTGTGAGGGCACGAGGCGTGAAGCGACGGCACACCTCACGCGGGAACGTACACTCTCGGGCATGTCGTGGCTGAAGAACAAGAGAATCGTGCTGACCGGCGGTGCCGGCTTCGTCGGGCGCGTGGTCGTTGAGCGGCTGCGGGCCCGGGGCGTTGCGCCTGAGCAGGTGTTCATCCCTCGCAGGGCGGAGTTTGATCTGACGCGCGAGGCCGATGTGGCGCGGCTGTACGATCGCGCCTTCGGCGGCCCGGGGCGCGTTGACGTGGTCGTTCACCTTGCCGCGGAGGTCGGCGGGATCGGGGCCAATCGCGAGAACCCGGGGCGCTACTTCTTCGCCAACATGGCGATGGCCCTGCATCTGATCGAACAGGCGCGGGCGGATGGCCTTGCGGCCCGGGGCGGGAAGTTCGTGCAGGTCGGGACGATCTGCTCATACCCGAAGTTCACGCCTGTTCCGTTCGACGAGGAGAACCTCTGGAACGGGTATCCGGAGGAGACCAATGCACCCTACGGCGTGGCGAAGAAAGCCGCGGGGCAGATGCTCGATGCCTATCGGCTGCAATACGGGCTCAAGAGCGCGTATGTGCTCCCGGTGAACCTCTATGGGCCAGGTGACAACTTTGACCCGCGCTCGTCGCACGTGATCCCCGCCCTCATCCGCAAGATCGTCGATGCGCAGGAGCAGGGGCGGCGATCGATCGATGTCTGGGGAACGGGGGCGGCGTCGCGCGAGTTCCTGTATGTGGACGATGTCGCCGAGGGGATCATCCGAGCCGCGGAGGTGGTCGACGATCCCACCCCGATCAACATCGGTGCGTCGTTTGAGATCACGATCAAGGACCTGGTGGGCTTGATCGCGCGTCTGGCGGGGTTCGAAGGGTCAATCGTGTGGGACCCGACCAAGCCCGATGGCCAGCCGCGGCGGTGCCTGAGCACAGCGAAGGCGGAGCGGTTGCTGGGGTGGAAGGCGCAGGTGGGATTCGAGGAGGGCTTGCGCCGGACAATCGCCTGGTGGCGAGCTCAGAAGCACTGACGGAGCCGGCGAACGCGGGCGGCAGATGTCCCCCAGTTTGCCGCGGAGACCAACCGCAGAGGATGGGATCCGGAACTCTTGGTTTTCGTGGAACCATGTGGCATGGTGTGGGATATAACCCTCCTGCTGCTGAGGCCTGTTCCGCGCCCACGGTTCGCCCGTTGGGCTCAACTCGTTTGGGGAATGTCAGATATGCGCAACTCGTGTACCGTCGTCTTCCCGTCGGCCGTGGTCGGTCTCTTTGTGTTGGCGGGCGCGGCAATGCCCCTGATGGCCGATGACGGCGGCGGGCCGCGGGAGCGGTTCGCGTTCTTCACGACCGCGCAGCGTGACGAAGCGGTGAAGGTGCAACTCAGGGCGGTGTTGCCTCAGGCAACGCGGAGCGCTGCGCTCGGCCGGATGTTCCCGGTGCAGCGCGAGCTCTTCAATACGCCAGAGTTTGCAGCGCGGATGGAGGAGGCGGAGCAGCGCTTCCTCGTCTCTCGCGTGTCACTGGATTCGTACGCCCGGCTTGCGCCGAAGTACCAGCATGCGCTCCGGGTGGCATCGGCGGCCCGGCTGCGGGGCGATGCCCCCACGGCGTTCTGCTTCACTCCAGGGACCGATCCGGAGGTTGTGCAGGCGTTCCAGGATGTTGTGTTTGGTGAACTTCCCGCGTTCCAGCTCACCAACCGCTGGAGCACCACCGCGACCAACGGGGCAAGCACCGGCGGCCAGGGAGGGCAGATCACGCTGACCTACTCCTTCGCACCCGATGGGACGCAGATTCCTGACGGCGGCTTCGGCGCGGGCCCGAGCGACCTGCAGCTTCGCCTGCGGACGATCTACGGCACGGACGCGGCCTGGCAGCAGATCTACCACGATGTCTTCAACAGTTGGACGACCTTCAGCGGCATCTCGTACGTCTTTGAGACCAACGACGACGGCGTGCAACTGGGGACGAACGCGGGCGTGGTGGGCACGCGCGGCGATGTCCGCCTCGCGGGCAAGCCACTCGACGGCAACAGCGGCGTGCTGGCGTACAACAACTTCCCCAACAACGGCGACATGGTCGTGGACTCGACCGACTCGTTCTACACCAATGTGAACAGCAACTCGATCCGTCTGCGCAACGTGCTCTTCCATGAGCATGGCCACGGCATCGGGCTGCTGCACGTCTGCCCGCGGACGAACACGAAGCTGATGGAGCCGTTCATCTCGACATCGTTCTTCGGCCCGCAGTTTGACGACATCCTGAGCGCGCAGCGCCACTATGGCGACAACCTTGAGCCCAACGATTCCGCACTCGCGCCCACCCCGATCACCGACGCGGGGACCACGACGCGGACCGTCCGCACCGTGTCGATCGACGACAACTCCGACCAGGACTGGTACGCCGTGAGCATGGTCGGGCCGGCGACGCTGGTGGCGACGGTGCGGCCGGCGGGGACGACGTATCTCCAGGGCCCGCAGACGAGCGCGTGCGACGTGGGAACGGACTTCAACCCTGCGACCGTGAACGACCTGACAGTGCAGATCCTCAACAGCCAGGGGACCGTTGTGCTCGGACAGGGGAACGCCGGGGCAGCGGGCTCGCCCGAGACGGCCAGCGGCGGCATCGTCGGCACGGGCACGCTCTTCATCCGCGTGACCGGGGGCACGGCGGACAATATCCAGCCGTACGAACTCGACTATCGCACGCGGGCCGGGTTGATTGAGGTGGTCTTTCCGAACGGCACACCGACCGAGGTCGTGCCCGGTGAAACCTCCTCGTTCGCGGTCGATATCCGCGTGACTGGGGATGTCGTCCCCGCGGGCCCGCGCCTGATGACGCGGGCGAACTCCTCCGAGTCGTTCACCAGCACGATCCTGAGCTCGAACGGCTCAGACCCGGGTGGGTTCACGCACTTCACGGCGACGCTCCCGGCGTTCCGGTGCGAGGACTCGCCAGAATACTTCGTCACATTGACGGGGAATGTCTCAGGCACAGTCAACGCGCCGATCACACCGGTCGTCGCGCAGGTTGGCCAGGCGACCTTGGTGCTGAGCGACAACGCCGACACCAACCTCGGCTGGACGCTCGGCGGCGTGGCGGGCGACACCGCGACCTCCGGCCGCTGGGTGCGGGGTGATCCCAACGGCACGGCCGTCGGCGGCGTGGCCGTCAGCCCGGAGGACGACAACAGCGCGATCGGAGCATTCTGCTTCCACACCGGTCAGGGGACGGCCGGGGGCGCGACGGGTGAGGCGGACGTCGACGGGGGCCGAACCACGCTGCTCTCGCCGATCTTCAACCTCTCGGGTTCGTTTGCCTCGAACATCTCGTTTGCCCGCTGGTACAGCAACTCGCGCGGGGCAGCACCGAACGCCGACGTCTTCACCATCGACATTTCCAACAACGCCGGATCGACCTGGACCAACGTGCGGACCATCGGCCCGACCGGGGCGGGGACCGACGGCGGCTGGGTGCTCGATTCGTTCGACCCGGCGACGTTCGTGCCGCTGACGGCGAACATGCGGCTGCGCTTCATCGCTGAGGACGCGGGCTCGGGCTCGCTGGTTGAAGCGGCCATCGATGACGTGGTCATCACAGGTACGAACTGTGTCAACCCGCCGACCTGCCCGGGCGACTTCAACAACGACGGCGTGACCGAACCGGGCGACCTTGATGAGTTCATCACCGCCTACTTCAGCGGCGTCCCTGCGGAGACGGCCCGGTGCGACTTCAACAACGACGGCGTGACCGAGCCGGGCGATCTCGACGAGTTCATCACGGCGTTCTTTGAAGGGTGCAACTGAAACCGAACGGCGCGCGGGACGGTGATCGACCCCCTGCGGCCGCGCAGCACAGAATGCTCTGTTGACCCCGGCCAGGTCCGGGCGCGCTCGGGATGTCGCCAGCCGCGACGAGCGTCTGTGGGTTACTTCTTGTCCTTCTTCGGGCCGAAGAGGTCGCCGATGCCCTTGATCAGATTCTCGGGCTGCTTGGTGATCTGATCGCCGAGGTTGCGGACAAATGCCTCACCGTCGAGCGTGTAGCTCGGGCTATCGAGCGGTCCTTTGATCGCGATGGGGACCATGGTCGCTTCGGTGATGATTCCGGGGGCGAGGCTGCTCAGGATGCCGCCAGCATCCTTGCTGAGCTTGTCCATGATTCCCGGCGCCAAGGCCAGCGTGGGGACGAAAATGGTCATGTTCACCTGTCGGGTGTTCAGGTTCACCGTGCCCTTAGTCTTGATCGAATACTGGCGCACGGGGATCTCAAATGTGTCGTAACTGATGATCCCGCGGTCGATGCGGACGGTGAAGGCCGAGATCGGCTTCTGGTCCGCACCCTTGGTGAAGAGGGCGGAATCAAGAAACTGGCCGAACTCGCGCTTGAAGGTGTAATCGATGCGGCCGAGGTCGACCGCGATCTCGCCGGTGAGCTCATCCATCCGGTTCGCGCCGCCGGCTTCAGGAACAGGAATACGCAGGTTGCGGCTGACGATCGTGCTCGGACCGCTGCCGGGGGCGGGCGCTGCGCCGGCTGAGGCGGGGGCTGGCAGGGCCTTGGCGATCGAGGCAAAGAGCGGGAAGACCTTGACGAGCTCCGTGTCAACTTCGTACTTGTAGTCGTGGAGCTTCACATCGAGCCCGTTGCGGGCCGTGACGGCGGTCAGGTCGAACGTCCCCAGCGTGGTCGCGACCTGCCCGGGCACGATCGGCGCGGCCAACGACAAGCTCAGCACCTCCTGCGAGGTGCCCGTGCGCTTGGCGCTCACGTCCACGCTCACGTCTCCGCCGCCTTTGAGCACGGCGTCCCTCGCCTTCACCGAAAGGTCGATGCGGTCGCCAAGAAACTTCACGAGCTGGCCCCGCTGACCGCCGAGCCCGTCCCCCACCGCCGGCGGGAAGCCCGGGGCCTTGATGGCGGCGGTGATCGTGGCCGCGGCCTGGTCCACCGCTCGCCCGTTGGCGTCTGCAACGTTGGCGATAGTCACCGTCGCATCGACCGGCTGGGTTGATGCGTTCTGGCCGCTCTGGACGCCGCCGATGCGCGCCGTGACCGCGAGCGTGTTGGCACTGGTCGTTTTCACCGTGGCCTTCACGCCCTCGAGCGTGACCGGAAGTCTGCCCGGCCCCGCGCCGCCCTGGGCGGGCTGGTCCACCTCGAGCGCCAGGCGCGGGATGTTCAGTTCCGCATCCACCGCAAAGGTCCCGGGTTTGAGCGGGCCGGTGGCGTCGTTGGCCAGGGGGTTGCTTGGCGGCTTGGAACGAGCAAGCACTACGGAACGGAGCTCGATGGACACAGGCGCAGCCGCCATGAGCCGCATGGTCGCGGGCTTGGGGTTTCCCTGTTCATCGCGGGCCGTAAGCACGTACGCGCTGGCGAAGGCCGGGTCGAGTGTCCAGTCGATCTTGGCGCCGCCCCCTGAAGCGGCCGTCAGCGTGATGCGTTCTGGATCGGCTTTGACAGCCAAGTCGGCCCCTTTCAGCCGGGGCGAGTTCACTCTCGCCGTCAGGTTCAGGGAGTCCAACGGGCCTTTGGCACTGAGGTTGATGTCGGCGGAGTCGCCCAGCGCGCCGGCGAGCAGGTTGGGCTTGCCAATGAGACGATCAACCCCGGCGGTGTTCACCTGGTTCAGACCCACGTTCGCGTCGATCGCGCCAGAGGCGAGCACATACGCCGCCCGCACCGCGAGCGTCGCCACTGGCTTCCCATCATCAAGGGCAAGCTGCCCGTTCACCAGAACATTCACCGGCTCGGTACTCTTTGGGTCAAGCAGGGCCGCGGCGGGCGCGGTGACCTCCGCCTTGAAGCCGCTGATCCCGCCGTTGATCACCTGGTCCTTACTGAGAGGGAGACCGCTGACCACGAGCGGCTCGCGGAGGGTCAGGCCTGCCTTGATCGGCTGCGCGATCCGGCTGGGCTCGACGCCGATCTTGCCGTCCTTGACCGCAACGGGGATGGTCACGGGCTCAACAGTGAGCGCGACGGTGGCAGGGCCGCGGAGGTTCACCCCGGCGATCTGTTCGCGCGGCGCGCCGGATGCCTGAGCAACGGCGCGGGCCGTGTCGGGCTTGACCGTTGCCTCCGCTGTCAACTGGCGGACCTTCAACTCTCGCGCGGAAAGATCAACCCCCACGTTCGCGCTGAGCGCCGCGGCCTTCACGGTCGCATCGATGCTCTGGCCGGTTTCCGGGCCTGCGAATCGCACCGCCACGTCGATCCCTTGTCCGACCATGTCCTTGAGCACCGCATCGAGCATGGCACCGACGTCCACGCCCGGCGTGCTGTCGCCGGCCGGTCGCGCGGTCGGGAGGCCTGCGGCCTTGGTGAGCGTCGAGGGCACGCCCGAGAGCGTGACCTGCCCGGTGAGCCGGAGTTTCTCCATCCCTGGCACCATGGCCGCGGGGGAGCGCGGGCCGGGAGCGGTGATAGTCTGCATCAGCCCAGGGAGGGCCACGTCGCCGCTGAGGGTGAAGGGCTTGCCCTCGTGGCTCATGCGGCCTTCGACCTTCACCGCAGGGGGTTGGCCTTTGGCGAAGGTGATGGTCTTCTTGAGGTCATCGATCAAAACCGGAGCGGAAGCGGGCTGCCCGGGCTTGGCGGGCAGGGTCGCTGACAGGGTCCGGACGCCCATGCTGAGTGTGCCGCCAAGCTTCGCGAGATCCGGCCCGTCCTTCATGGGAAGGGAAAGGTCGCGGAGGGTGATCTCCACAACGCCGGTGCCACCGATCATCGCGGCGGGGGGCGTGCCGGCCGGCGCGCCGGCAGAAAGGAACCGCTGCACGGCGGGTGCGGAGGCGGCGATGTTGATGGTCGCGGGCGACCGGGTGGTCAACTGGTTGTCGGCGAGCCGAACGGCGGAAACGACATTCACATTGGCCGACTGGACGCGCACATCCACGTCGAGTGGGGCCGCCCCCTTGGCCGCCTGATCAACGCGGGTGACGGCCACCAGGCCGATATCGAGCGAAGGGCCAACGTCCTGCGCGAGGTCGAGCGGCAACCCCGCCACGAAGGGCGCGGCCAGCCGGGTAGAGACGCCCTTGGCCCCGATCTCGGCGCTGATATTCCCCACCGCGCCCGAGAGCGCGCCGAGGCGACCCTTGGCATCGAGAAGATCGCGGGCCTGCACGTTCACGGTGATCGCCCCGGCCGACTGTCCGCCGAGGGTCGCGTTGGTGTTGCCCGTGATGCTCAACCCATCCTTGAAGTTCGCACTCTTGATCTGCAGCATGAAAGGTTCGACAGCGAAGGGCTGAACCTCTCCACCCGCCGCGGCCGTGAGCGTGCCCGCGATGGCACCGGTCGCCGCGGAAGCATCAACAGAAGCCCCGGAGAGATCGAGTTCCGCCGCCCCGCCGGAAGCGGGCACAGGCAGGTCGAGCGCGGTGATCTTCGCCTCGATCCGCGGCCATGCGCCGACCTTCATGCCCGCTTTGGTCAGGGCCTCGTTCAGCCCCGGGAACCGCCGGGCGAACGCCGGGGACTCGACAAAGGCCGTGGAACCAACCTTGAACTCCCCCGGCCGAGCCGCGGTGATGCGCCCCTTGGCCATGGAGAGCGCGAGGTCGGCGTTCAGGTTGGCGCTCGTGACGGTGACGGTCGCGCCACCTTCGACGAGCGTTCCCTTGGCCTTCACGTTCACGCCCAGTTCGTTGCCCACCGCGCTATTCAACACTCCCCCAAGATTCGCGAGGGCATCGAGCAGCGGCACCGGAAGCCGGGCGACATCCACCGTCGCGTCGAAGGTCATCTTGTCGGGCGTCGGCTTCCCCGCGCCGTCGGTCACGTTCGCGATCGTGGCGTCGATGGCGAGCGTTCCGCTTGCGCCGCCCGCGCCCTTGACACCCGCGTCGAGTTTCACTTTGGCGGCGACTCCTCCGGCGGTGGTCACGTCGGCGCGACCCTTGAGGTTCGATATCGCCGCCTCCTGTGCCACTTTGCCCGCGCTGTCGAGTTCCTTGAAGGTCACGTCAATCGCGTTGATCTCGACCCCCGCCGAGATCCCCGGCAGCGGACCAGAGGTGCCTGTTGGCGCAGGCGACGGGGCGGCTGCCCGCACACCGGCGGAGGGCTCAATGGCCCGGGCCAGATTGGTGGAGCCGTCGGCGTTCTTGATGAGATCGAGCTTGCCGCTGAGCGTCAGCGTTCCAAGATCACCCGCGCCCCCGCTCATGGCCAGGGCCCACAGCCCCGCGCTCGCCTTGGCGGTGAAGGTCCCCACGGTCGCGCCGCTTGGGTCCTTCAGGTCAAGCGGGCCGATCACCTGCGGGCCGCCCCATGAGAGCGACGTGCCACTGACCTTCACGCTGCCGCTGATCGAGCCCTTGGCAGCGTTCTCAATGATGCCCGGGGCGAAGCTTGAGGCGATCGAGGGTGCCGCGGCGAGCAG
>JBQTIJ010000042.1:0-7553 GCA_052388255.1 Phycisphaerales bacterium | reverse complement strand
TGCCCCACGCGGGGTATGCTCTCGAATGCCCCCTCCGACCCGCGCCCGTCTTGTCTGTATCTGCGGGCCGATGTTCGCAGGCAAGTCCACTCTGCTCTTGGCACGCGGCAGCGCAGCGCGGGCCCGTGGCTTGCGGGTCCGGGCCTTCAAGCCGCGCCGGGACACGCGCTATGACCCGACGACCATCTGCACACACACCGGTGCCACTGGCCCATGCGAGGTGATCGATGACGCCCGCGAAATCACACAAGGCGATGCAGAGGTCACACTGATCGACGAAGCCCACTTCCTCGGCTCCGCCCTCGTGGACCCCATCGCGACTCTGCTCGGACGCCCGGGCACGGTCGAGGTTGTCGTCGCCGGCTTGGAGCGTGACCACCGTGGCCACGCCTTCAGTCCCTTTGATCAGCTCCTTGTCGAAGCCGACGAGGTCGTCAAACTGTCGTCGGTCTGTGCGGTCTGCGGTGCCCCCGCCGTCCATTCCCAGCGCATGGTGGCGGGGTCAGAGCGAATCGTCGTCGGCGGTGCGGAGTCGTATCAGCCGCGGTGTCGCGTCTGCTTTCAGCCCGGGGCATGAGCATGGAACCCGGTCACGGGTTCCGCACGATCACCTCCGCCGTGGCGAGGTACCCCTCCACACGGGCGGCGAAAGTCGGCTCAGCGACGGCATGAAAGAACGCGCGAGCGGTCTCCACACCCCAGCCGCGCTGGCCCGTGCGTTCGAGGTTCTCCCACCGGGCCCAGCGGGTATCAGGGTCGGCATGAACAAAGACACGCAGGTCCGCCACGCCAGCGATGGCGGGTGTGAGCGCGTGGATCCCCTCGCACACGACGACCGCTCCGGGAAGGACCTCGCGCGTGCCGATGCGCGAATGGGTCTGGAATGACCACACCGGTGCTTCCGCCCGCTGACCCTGCCGCAGGGCCGCAAGCACGTTGATGAGCGCGGCAAGGTCCATGCGTTCCGGCAGGTCGCGCTCTGCATACGGCACTTTGTCATAGTCAGGCAGAAAGTCATCGGTGCTGATGACGCACGGCGTGAGCCGCCCCGCAAGCGTCGATTTGCCCGAACCAACCGCCCCGCCCACGGCCACCACGAAGCACCCGGTCCCTTTCCGCTGTGCTTCCAGAGCGCGGGCGGCGATCAGGGCCGGGGCCGCGGCCATCTCAACCTCGATCGGCGCTTGCGCACGGTTCATCGGGCGGACTCTACTCCCGCCCGTGCCGGGATGGGCGCACAGCCACGACCGGGGGCGGGTTCGGGTATGCTCCGCATGAGGCGTGTATCTCGCGCGGATATCTCGCTTCGCGCTTCCCCCCAACCCCCAAATCGGACCTCCCGCCATGCAACAGTTCACCGGTCTCATCGGCATGGCTGCGCTCCTCCTGCTGGCCGTCGCGCTCTCGCCCAATCGCCGCGCCATCAACCTCCGCATCGTCGGAGGTGGGCTGGCACTTCAGTTGGTCATCGCTTTCGCGCTCCTGCGCGTACCGGGCATCGTCGATGCGTTTGACCTCTTCGCCGCCGGGGTCACGCGCATCATCGGCTTCGCGAACGAGGGCGTCGTCTTCATCTTCGGCAACCTTGCCGACGCCGGCAAGCCCTGGGGCTTCGTCTTTGCTGTCAAAGTTCTCCCCGTCATCATCTTCTTCTCGGCGTTCATGGCCGTGCTCTACCACCTGCGCATCATGCAGCGCGTTGTGGCCCTCGTGGCCTATGTGCTTCGGGCCACTCTTGGCATCACCGGGGTCGAGGCGCTCTCCGCGGCTGCCAATGTGTTCGTCGGCCAAACCGAGGCCCCGCTCACCGTCAAGCCCTACATCGCAGGCATGACGCGCTCACAGCTCATGGCCGTCATGGTCGGCGGGTTCGCCACGATCGCCGGCAGCGTGATGGCCGCGTATGTGAACCTGCTCGGTGGCGATAGCGAGGCGGAGCGCATCCACTTCGCCAAGCACATCATGACCGCTTCGCTCATGTCCGCCCCGGCCGCGCTGGTGATGGCCAAGATCATGCTCCCCGAGACCGAGACCCCGCCCGACGAGTCCTTCGCCACACTCGTTGACGAACGACGGACAACCAGCAACGTCCTCGACGCCGCGGCCGCCGGCGCGACCGACGGCCTGAAACTCGCGGCGAACGTCGCGGCCATGCTGGTGGCGTTTGTCGCCCTGCTCGCGATGATCAACTGGCCGCTGCGGGCCCTCTCAGAACTCCCCGCAATCGCCACCTGGCGAGCGGGTCTCGGCGTGCCCGTGCTCGACCTGCAGACGCTGATGGGATACTTCCTGACGCCCCTCGCCCGGCTGATGGGTGTTGCGGGCGAAGACGCGGGGCGCGTCGGCTCGCTGATGGGGACATCGATCGTCGCCACGGAGTTTGTCGGATACCAGAACCTCTCGACCATGGTGGCGGAACAATCGATCGGTCGGCGCGGCGCGACCATCGCCACGTATTGCCTCTGCGGGTTTGCCAACATCCCGTCCATCGCGATTCAGATCGGCGGTCTCTCGGCCCTCGCCCCTTCGCGCCGCAGCGATCTGGCCGCGATTGCCCCACGGGCCATGGTCGCTGGCGCCCTCGCCTGCTGGATGACGGGTTGCGTGGCGGGGCTCTTTATTCCTGTTTGAAGTCCGGGGCCAAGACGCCGCCGCCGCACCCCGAGGGCCGGTTCGGCGTATCTAACAGGACGACCCGAGCGCGCCGATCTCGCCCATGGCCCACCCGCGATCCCCGCACAACCTGCTCCACATCATGGCCAAGGCCGCGCGGTCGCAGATCCGCCGTTACCCCGCCCACGTCGCAGAGTCACTCCGCGTCGCGGCCCGGGGCGCGAAGGACCAGCCCGAGGCCGCCCAGCCGCCGGTGGCGCCGCTGGAGCGCGTTCCGCTCGGGGCCCAGTGGCTTGGTCATGCCAGCGTGCTATTGAGTGTGGGCGGGCGGCTCGTCCTCACCGACCCCGTCTTCTCAAACCGCGTGGGCCCGCGGATCGGTCGCCGCACCCTCGGGGTGGCACGCCTCGCTCCCCCACCGCTCGTCGCGCCCTTGTCGCCCGATCTCGTGCTCATCTCGCACGCCCACTTTGACCATCTTGATCGCCCCTCGCTCGAGTCGATCGCGAACCCGCTGACCATGGTGGTGACGGCCAAGGGCACGCGCCGACTGATCCCTCGGGGCTTTGCGAGCGTGCACGAACTCGACTGGAACGAAGAACTCACACTCGATGGGCTCTGCATTCGCGCCATCCGCCCCCGCCACTGGGGTGCCCGAACGCTCGTCGATCGCCATCGGGGGTACAACGCGTACCTCATTGAGCGAGCTGGCCAGCGCGTCCTCTTCGCCGGCGACACTGCCGCGACCGACGCCTTCAACGGACTCGCTGCCGACCTTGCGATCTTCGGCATCGGTGCCTATGAGCCGTGGATCCACGCCCACGCCAACCCGGAGGAGGTCTGGGCGATGTTCAGCGCATGCAGGCCGATGCGCTCCTGCCGATCCACCACTCCACTTACCCACTCGGTGATGAGCCGCCCGGCGAACCACTCAAACGCCTGCTGACCGCGGCGGGGGCACAGGCGGGGAAGATCGTGAATCCCGAGCCGGGCGCGGCTTGGCGACGGGCATGAGCGCGGGCATGGCGGGCGGACGACCGGCCGTCTTCGTCGGCGCAAAGCCCGCCCCTGCTTGTAGACCCCCCTATCCTTCAGGAATTGTGGGTGCCGCGGACCACCGCGCGGCACTCTTTCTGTTGCCGATGTGCCGGCGTCGAGGTCCGTCAAACGACCGGCGGTCGGTACTGAAACGCCGAGCGGGTCTTGTTCGTCAGCGATCCTGGACCTCTTCGCACCCCGGCGCCCTGTTCTCAACGTCCTGTCCCCGGCCCCACCCATGCCCGAAGCCACCGCCATCGCATCCTTGAACATCCGCAACGTCGCGATCATCGCGCACGTCGACCACGGCAAGACTTCGCTGGTCGACAAACTCCTCTTTCAGTCCGGGCAGTTCCGGGCTGGCGAGCTCGAGAAGCTCCAAGGCGGTCAGCACGGGCTGATCATGGACAGTAACCCCCTCGAGCGTGAACGCGGCATCACGATCTTCAGCAAGAACTGTGCGGTCCGGTACACCTCGCCGGAGACGGGGACGGATCACCTGATCAACATCCTCGATACCCCGGGGCACTCGGACTTCGGCGGCGAGGTCGAGCGCGTGCTCCGCATGGCCGACGGGTGCCTCCTCCTCGTCGACGCCTTTGACGGCCCGATGCCGCAAACCCGCTTCGTGCTCACCAAGGCCCTTGAGTTCGGCCTCAAGCCCATCGTCATCATCAACAAGTGCGACCGCACGGGCGCGCGTCCGATCGACGTTCACCATGAGATCTTCGACCTCTTCGTGGAACTGGGTGCCGAAGAAATCGCCATGGACTTCCCTGTCGTCTTCTCCTCCGCCCGCGAAGGGTGGGCCTGCAACGATATCGAGAAGGACGAGCGCAAGAACCTCCAGCCGATCTTCGACGCCATTGTCAAGCACGTCCCTGCCCCCAAGGACGACCCCACCGCCCCGCTGCAGATGCTCGTCTGCACGCTCGACTATTCCGACTACGTCGGCCGCATCGGCATCGGCCGCGTCTATTCCGGCTCCATCAAGACGGGCCAGCAACTCTGCACCATCAAGCAGAAAGACGGCAAGCGCGAAACCTCGCGCGTGGGCAAGCTCTACCGCTTCCAGGGGCTCGGTCGCCAGGAGACCGACGAGGTCCACGCCGGCGACCTCTGCGCCGTGGTCGGCCTGACAAGCTGCGATATCGGCGACACCCTTTGCGACCCCGCCCACCCCAAGGCCCTTCCGCCCGTGACCGTTGATGAACCGACCATCACCATGGTCTTCCGCATCAACGACGGTCCCTTCGGCGGCACCGAAGGAAGCATGGTCACCAGCCGCCAGATCCGCGAGCGCCTCGAACGCGAACTCCAGACCAACGTCGCCATGCGCATCGCCCCCGGTCGCAACGGTGACGAGTTCGCCGTCTCCGGCCGCGGCCTCCTCCACCTGGGCATCCTCCTCGAGACCATGCGCCGCGAAGGGTTCGAGATCACCGTCGGCAAGCCCGAGGTCATCACCAAACTCATCGATGGCGTCGTCTGCGAACCCATCGAATCGCTCGTCTTCGATGCTCCCCCGAGCGCCGTCGGTGCGATCATGGAAATGGTCGCCAGCCGGCGTGGCGAACTCAAGAACATGGATCAGCGCAGCGACACGCTGACGCATCTGTCGTTTGCGATCCCCTCCCGCGGCATCATCGGCCTGCGTTCCCGCGTCATGACCGTCTCGGGCGGCGAGGCCACGATGCACCATTCGTTCCTGAAGTATGCCCCCCTGCAAGGCGAAACGCCCCACCGCATCAACGGCGTCATGATCGCGACCGAACCCGGCGATGTGACCGGCTACGCCTGCGAACTCTGCTCAGACCGCGGCATCCTGTTCGTGGTCCCGCAGGAGAAGGTCTACGTCGGCCAGATCGTCGGCGAGCACAACCGCGACAACGACCTGCCCATCCACATCACCCGCCTCAAGCAGCTCACCAACTTCCGCGTCGCCAGCAAGGAGCAGACGGTCGTGCTCAAGGCCGCTCGCAAACTCTCGCTGGAAGCCGCGCTTGAGTACATCGAGGACGATGAACTCGTCGAGATCACGCCCAAGAGCATCCGCATGCGTAAGCGCATCCTTGATGAGGGTGCCCGCAAGCGGTCCGAGCGCCAGGCCCGCGACAAGGCCGCCGCCGAAGCCGCGGTCTGATCACTGCCGAGGCCGAAAGGGAAGAGAGCGCCGCGCACCAATCGCGGACTACTTCGCCTCTTCCTCGCTCTTCTTGCGGTCATCGGCTTCGACCAGCGCCTTCACATGGGCCCGCCAGGCCGAGTCAAGATCGGCGAACGACACCGCCAGCGCCGCCTTGCTCGCCTCGTCGAGCGAGGCACCTTGGGCCATGCTCGTCAGCCAAGCGTTGCGCTTGGCGTCGCCATACTGCTCCGTGATGTAGTGCATCATGTGCTCCCCCTGCGTGTAGATGTTGCCGTGGAGCTTCAGGGGAACGGTGCGGAAATCAACAAGGTCCTCCCACGCCGCCAGTCGATCGCTGCGCGACCAGGCCACCATGCGCCGCGTCGAGTTGCTCGCGGGGTTCTCTCGCCAACTCGATGAACTGAACTCCGCGATCCCCTCGAGCACCCACCAGGGAGCGCTGTTGATCTTCGGGCCAAGAAGGAACGAAGCACAGTGCCCATACTCGTGCGAGAGCAGCGGCCGCAGCCCCGCGGCAGTGTTGTTCCGCTGAGCGAGGATCTTGATCGACTCATCGGGTTCGTTCCACCCCGAGAGCCCGTTGACATACGAGAGGTAGATCGACGCCTGGAGGTGACGCATGCTCGTGTAGAGCTTGACTGTCAGGAGTTGTTTGGACGGGTTCGCGAAGATCGCATCGACCTTGCGACGGACCGCCGGGAGCGCCTCGGCGACCGTCTCGGCCGTCTTGTTGAGCCCCTCGGCAAAGAGCACCCGGTTGGCCGCGTCCTCCTCCGTGGCCGCGCGGTCAAGGTGGTTCCAGTCCTCACCCTCATACACCCACGCCGTCACGCCCTTGGTGAAGCGGACGGGGTACTGCACAGTGCGCTCGGTCGCTTTCTCCTCCTTCATCTTCCAGGCCATCCGCAGCGTGAACGTCGCTGCCTTGTCGCCAAAGTCTGAGGCGACCGGCACGGTGGCCGGCTTGGCCTCGGCCGACCCTTCCTTGGGCTCGTCGGTCTTGGGCGCGGGCATTTCGTCCACGATCGAGAGCGCGAACTCCGCCGGCGTGTGCGTCAGCAGGTCCTTCGCCCACATCTTCTGTTCCTGCAGAAAGATGGCGTCGCCGATCGCCACATGCTTGATATAGCCCTCAACATCCCCCGCCAGCACGGCGCGGGTCATCTCCGCCATCACCTTCTCGACCGCCGGACGATCCGCCCGCGCGGTTGCGTGAAAGAACGAGAAGACCACCATCGCGGCAAGGACATTCAGCGTGCGCATAGGTCATCAGCGTACGGGACCCGCCACGGCGCCGCCCGGACCAGTGACCCCAAAACGCAGGCAGGGCCCCGGGGAAACTCCCCGCGGCCCCGCTTCTTGATCCAGATGGCCGACCGACTCAACCCGCCTGCGAACGCGGATGGGCCTGGTCATACTGCTGCTTCAGGCGCTGCGTCGTCAGGTGGGTGTACACCTGCGTGGTGCTCAGCGACTGGTGGCCGAGGAGTTCCTGCACGCTCCGCAGGTCCGCACCGTTCTCAAGGAG
This sequence comes from Phycisphaerales bacterium, assembly GCA_052388255.1. GTDB lineage: Bacteria > Planctomycetota > Phycisphaerae > Phycisphaerales > UBA1924 > JAEUIX01. The sequence goes on along the minus strand of JBQTIJ010000042.1, from coordinate 225 downwards.
GTGGGTCGCGAAAGAGTGGCGCAGGGTGTGCGGGCTGATCGTCGGGTCAAGCCCCGCTTCCTTCAGGTACTTGTCGAGTTTCCGGCGGACCGAGCGGCTGGAGAGCCGCCCGCCGTGCTTGTTCATGAACAGGGGCTTGTTGCCCGCGACCCACAACTGGGCGAAGCGCGGGTCGCCCTTGACGAGCGTGCAGTACTTCTTCACACTCCCGAGCGCGTGGTTGCC
>JBQTIJ010000041.1:0-4241 GCA_052388255.1 Phycisphaerales bacterium | reverse complement strand
GGCGGGGTCTTTGCTGGTCGCGCTGGGTCTTCATGGCCTTTCGCCCGGGTGGTCGATACTCAGCGGCAGGTCCGCCCGGCGGGCCCGCTCGTCGCTTATCCTTGCCGTCCATGCGGGGTCTTTCGCGGCCAGCGCGATAGATCGCCGCCGCCCCCTCTGGGCGCACCGTCCTTGAGTCTCCCCCGCTTCACTTTCATCCCGCCCGCTGTTCGGAGTCATCGATGTTCACCTGCACGCGCCTTGTTCGCCCCGCCCGCATGCTCATGGCCCTCACCCTTCTTGCCGGAGGTCTTGGCCTCGGCGGTTGCGTGAACCAAGGGAACTACGACGCCCTCTACGAAGCCAACCGTGCCCTCACGGCCCGCAACAACGAACTGATGGAAGAAAAGCGCCGCCTTGAGGCCGAGATCGCCGCCCTCACCGGACGCATCAACATGGGCGACGCCGCCGTCGGCATGGCCGGCAAGACGGCCGAGCAACTCCGTGCGGAACTCCTCGCCGCCCAGGCCCGCCTTGCGGACCTTGAGCGCCGCCTCGCCGATCTCAACATCGGCGGGCCGCTCGATGCCGCCACCGATGCCGCCCTCGCCGACCTCGCCCGCCGCTACCCCGACATCCTCGAATACGACGCCGAACGCGGCATGATCCGCTTCAAGAGCGACGTCACCTTCGCCTCCGGGTCCTATGAACTCACCGCTCAGGGCAAGCAGACCGTCCGTGACCTCGGCCGCATCCTCCTCGAGGTCCCAAGCGCAGGCCAGTACGACATCCGCGTCGTCGGCCACACCGACGGCCAACGCGTGACCATCCGCCAGAACCGCCCCTTCACCAACAACGTTGAGCTCTCCGCCTTCCGCGCCATCTCCGTCCGCAATGACCTTGTGAGCGCGGGCCTCATGCCCCAGAAGGTCGAGTTCGCGGGCTGGGGCGAGAACCGCCCCTCCGTCCCCAACACGGCCAACGGCAACACTCCCGCAAACCGCCGCGTCGAGGTCTACCTGGTCCGCAGCACCATGGGCATGGGCGGCCGCGCCGCCTCCAGTGCTCCGGCCCCCGCGCCCGCCGCCGCCCCGGCCTCAACGCCCAGCAGCGACATCATGAAGTAAGCGGGATCCCGCATTACAGCCGACCGACCTAAGGCCCCGCCATCGGGGCCTTTTTTATGCGCGCTTCACCTCAGCACATCGAGCGCGATCAGGTCATAAATCGCGTGGGTCGCCACCACGATCCCAAGCCCCCGCCCCACATAGATGCACCCGAAGTACACACCGGCAAGGGCGTAAAACACAAAGAGCCCCCAGTTCAGACCGCCCTGGGGCATCGAGACCGGGTGATACGCCGCGAAGGCCACCGCCGTCGCCGCGATCGCCATCACCTTCGCCGTGGTCCGGCTCGCCTGGAGCAGGTCGCGCACCACAAAGTGCACCGCCGCGATTCCGATCAATCGGAAGAGCAGTTCCTCATAGATCCCCGCCCCGATCGCGATGGTCGCCTTCGCGAGCGCTGGCATCTCCTTGAGCGCGGTGTCCGTCCCATCGATCGCCACAAGCGCCGCCGGCATCTGCGTGATCATCGCCGCGGCTCGCTTGAACACCGCCCCAAAGACGACCAGCGGGAGCGACCACAACCCCGCCTCGAGCAGCATCCCCGCCACCACCATCCACCGGATGCGCCACGGCTGACGGCTCAGGAGATGCATGATGAACAGCACCACCAGCACCGCCGCGAGCGCGGCCCCGCTCGCCACCACCGCCGCGATCCCGAACTTCGCAAAGAACACCTCAAGAATGTTCCGGGCCCGGATGGTCGTCGTCTGGTGCGTCTGCTCGTTGGTCAGATAGAGATACGACCCAACCTCATACGTCACCACCAGCGGCGTGATCAGCACCAGCATGTGCAGCGGGCGCGACGAGAGCCGCCAGTAGTCCTCCACCTCCGGCAGCGGCCGCTCGTTGGGCGATGTTCGCGATGTCGTTGGGCCTCTCCTGGCCATGGGCTATCGCGCTCCGCGCTGGGTCGATCCGCGATTCGTACCAGAAGGGGTGGGTGGCCGCAAGGAAGCGCCCGAGTGGACCGGCACTCGAATCCGCGGACCTCACGGATGGCCCCCATGGTGAGTGACCACTGCCCCGCCAAAACGAAAAACGCACGCCCCGAAAAGGGCGCGCGTGAGGATAACCGAATCCGCGTGAATGTCCAGAACCGGGCCTTGATCTCGGCCACCGGCCCTCAGCGCCCGGGCACGCCGATCACTTCTTCGCGCTGCCCGTCTTGGCCTTCAGCCGGGCCGTCAGGCGGCTCTTGCGGCGGGCCGCCTGGTTCTTGTGGATCACGCCCTTCTGGGCCGTCTTGTCGATCACCTTCACGGCATCGCGCAGCGCCTTGGCGGCGTCGTCGGCGGAACCGTGGGCGATCTTGTCGAGCGCGACCTTCGTCGCCTCGCGCATCGCCACCTTGCGCCAGCGATTGCGGGCGTTGAGTTTCTCAGTCTGACGGACGCGCTTGTTTGCAGAAAGTGAATGAGCCATAGGGGGAGGGGAGTTTAGAAGGGGCAACCGCCGTGGACAAGCAGACCCTGCCGCCAACGGCCGGATCGCCGTCCACACCGTCAAAAAGAGGTCAGACTCTGCCCGGACGCCCCGCCCAACCTCGGACAGGGAACCCAGCAGGCCTTCATAGGCATTGCACGGGCCCCGGGGCCCGCCGTCGTCACAATCCGCCAAAGCCGCTGATGGGATTTGAACCCATGACCTCAGCCTTACCAAGGATGCGCTCTACCACTGAGCTACAGCGGCGGTCTTTCGTCCTCCCGCCAGCCGCGGGGCCCGGGGGAGTGGGGATGATAGCGGCACGCCCGCGCGCGTCCAAGGGCCACGCCCCACTCTTCCTCAGCGCCCCCGCACTTTCACCACCACCATCGTCCGATCATCGCTGGCCGGGACCCCTTGCGTGAACCCCGAGAGGTCCTCGAGCACCGCCCGCATGATCCCCTCCGCATCAAGGTGGTTGAGCCCCGTCGCGCACCGCCGCACCACTTCCTCCAGCCGCCCCTCCCCATACATCGGCACCGAGCGCCCCACCGCTGGCCCGCGCGCCTCGGTGATGCCGTCGGTATAGAACACCAGCGCATCCCCCGCATCGAGCGGCGCCACCGACTGCTCGTACACGCACCCCGGATCAATCCCCAGCGGCAGCCCCTGCGCGTTCTGCAACCGCCCCGTCGCCCCGGTCTCGCCATCAAGCAGCAACGGCGGGTTGTGCCCCGCGCTTGAATAGGTCAACGTCCGCCGCGCCGGGTCAAAGATCCCATAGAACGCCGTGACAAACATCGAGCCATCCGAGGTGTAGCGGCTTGTCAGCGTGGTGTTGAGTTCCGCCAGCACCCGCGCCGCCGGCTCCGCCTCACCCGGCAGCGAGTGCGCCAGTGCGTGCACGACCGCCATCACCACCGCCGCCGGGCTCCCGTGCCCGGAGACATCCGCGATCAGAATCCCCAGCCGGTTTCCCGGCAGTTCGAAGAAGTCGTACATGTCCCCGCTCGCGTTCGTCGAGGCCTGGTAGTGCGTCGCGATCTCAAGGTCCGCTCGCACCGGTGCCGCCGCGGGCAGCAGCGAACGTTGGATCCGCGCCACCGTCTGCAGTTCCTTCTCAAGCTGCCCGTTCACCTCACGCAGGTCACGCATGAGCGCCAGGTTGTGCGTCGCCCGCCCGAAGAGCCCGCTCAGCAGCACCATCTCCGGGAACCGCTCCGGGTCATACGCCCCCGGCTCTGTGCTCCCCACCAGCACCATGTTGATGCTCTTGCCCTGGTCATAGTGCGGAATCGCCGCATAGGACCGCAGCCCCGCCAGATGCTCGAACGCCGGATCGCCCGGGTCGGGCGAAAAGTCGTTCGCGATCCGCGGCTCCTCCCCATAGATCAGTTCTCCCAGCAGCCCCCCTTGCAGCACCGGAAGACGGTGCTGGTTCTTCCACGGGTCAAGCTCCTCAGCAAACCGGCTGGACCGGGTGATCCGAAACCGCCCCGCCGGCACGTTCCTCCGCGAGAACGAAACGAAGTGGTCGGAATCAAAGAGCGTCCGCATCTTCGAGCCATAGGCCTGCACCATCGCCTGCGGGTCGCTCTGCGCACTCATCTCGCGCAGCGTCGCCGTCACCTGCGCCATCCGCTCCTGCCATGATTCACCGTCCGCAAAGATGCCAAAGCCCGTCGGCTTCTCCGAAGCAGACTGCGGGAGCGC
>JBQTIJ010000040.1:0-7836 GCA_052388255.1 Phycisphaerales bacterium | reverse complement strand
GGAGCGGCCTTTGCTGGACGCCAAGGATTGTAGATTATCGAGGGTGCCCCACCGGAGCTTGTCCTGGTTTAGCCACGACTCTGGATCGTCACGCGTCGCACCGGGCTCGCGGTGTATGACTTTGATTTTTCATCGGCCTTTGGCGTAAGACACCCAACGATGGTGACGGAGCCGGTGACTGCGATCGCCCGGCTGGGCGCTGAAGAGAACTACTGAGAAACGTTTCGTGAATGGCGCGAGCGTGGGGTGTGTCTCGTCAATAGTCCTGCCGATGTCTCTCTGGCTGACGATCTGTCCGAGTGGTATCCGCTGCTCGCAGATCTGACGCCCGAGAGCGTGGTGTTTGACTCTCTTCCCGACGCCGATCAGATCGATGCAACCATCGGATGGCCAGTGTTCCTGAAGGGCGTCCGTCAGACCAGCCGACACGATGCCTCGCTCGCGATCGCGAACACAGCCGACGACTTGAAACGAATCGCACCCGCGTGGGGTGAGAACGCCATCCTGGCTTCTCAACGTGTGGCAGCGAGAGTGTTCACGCCGCTCCGCCCGGTCGAACCAACTAAGTACGACAGCAAGCTGCCTCGATCATTCGAGTTCCGCACGTTCTGGTGGCGCGGACAACTCGTCGGTGCAGGGCCGTACTGGACAAATGGCCCCAGGTATGAATGGACCGCCAGCGAAAGGCGAGACGCAGTCGCGATAGCTGGTGAAGCAGCACGCCGAATCAACGTTGGATTCCTCTGCCTCGATGTCGCGCAGACAGCGGCGGGACGATGGATCGTGATTGAGGTAAACGATGGCCAACGAAGCGGCTATGCGGGAGTACCGCGCATCGCCCTTTGGCAAAGGGTTCTTGATCTCATAGAGGGGTCTCCAACAAGTCAAACTCGAACGACCAATCCCTAACGCCATCCAAGAAAAGTTCTATTGGTGTACTGTCACCCAGATTGAAGTACAAACGCCCGCGAGATGCCTCGCGGGCGTTTGCGTGCTGTACGCTCGATGTCATCGTGCTCTATCCGCCACCGGGCTCCTCACCTTCATCGGATTGCCAATCCACGGCTCCGGCCTGCATGCTGTCGAGCTTGACTTGATCCGCCTGCGAACGAACGAGCTTCATTCCCTTGACCATCGCTCCACTAAAATCGCAGTCGCTGAAACTCGACATGCGAAGGTCTGTCCCGCGAAGGTCGCACGTTGAGAAGTTGACGCGCTCAAAGTAGGACGCACGTAGATCGCTATCACGCAAACACGCCCCCGCAAGATTCACGCCGACGAACGTACACCAGCACAGCGTTGACTCGGAGAAATCGGTGTTGCAGAAGTTCGCGTCGCAGACCTCGGATCTCCCGAAGAAGGTCCGGGGCAACGTCATGCCCGAAAGCTCGCCCGTGACATGCGCACGAAAGAACCCGACTCCGAGCGGTTCATCGTCGCCGTAGCATGGCCGGTGCCCGGGTATCGGCGGGAACTCATCGGCCTCGAGGTAACCGAGCCGCTGCAGTTCGGCAACCGACTCTTCGTAGGTTCGTCGCGGAGTTGGCACGGCCATCAGCAGGAGTCCTTCGTCGCGTTGAACGGTTGCGACATGCTCGGGCAGCGCCAGCAAAAGCCCAACCGCGCACGACGTCCACATCCTATCCCCCCTCCAAGAACGGTCCTACGAACGTTGAGTCACCTTGGTCACTCTCACGACTCTCGCGGCGTGCGCGAGGGAGGCCTCCCTCATATGAACTTCAGAGTCATCGGCGTTCATCCAACCAAGTGCGCTGAGTCGGACCTCAACGATGCGCTTGAAACCATGAGCGGCGATGACCTCGCGGGCTATGGGCGTTCTTTCGGCACTCTGTTGCCCCCGCACGGCCCATCCTGACACCCACAGGCACGCGCTCCCACGCGACACCCCACTCCCCGAGTTCTTAGCACACAAGAAGTACGACCCGCCGGGTTAGCCCGCCATCCGTCCTTAATGCGTCCCCCCCCTACTCCGCAATCACCGTCGCCTCAAACTCCCGCTCCTCAAACCACACCGCGCCCGTCGGCTTCGTGGGAGTCCCATCCTCCTGCCACTTCATGTCGTCCCAGAAACCGTTCGTGTACACCACCCACAGCACCGCCCGCACGCGAACCTCCCCCGCCCGCGCCGCCGTCACCCGCTCCACCATCACCTCCCGGCTCCGTTGCAGCACACCAGGAAGCATCTCGTGCGCCCACACGATCTTCCCTTGCCGCCCCACCGGCTCGCGGCCATCGATCGAGTAGCCGCCGAAGATGATCCCCATCGAGCGCACCGTGGCCGCCCGGGAAACCCGCAGCGACACCTCGAACGGCTCACCCGCCTTCACACGCTGCGGTACCGAGATGTCGCCGATGAACCCCTCACGAAAGAACCGCTCGACCATCTCCGGCGGAATCGCACCCGTTGACGACGCGAACGCGAACCAGTTGCTCGGCCCGGAGTCAAAGGACTCGCGCCCCCGCGACCCGATCACGCGCTCTCCCAATGTCAGTGTCCACCAGGCGCTCGGACTCCGCACTTCCAGTTCCCGCCACGCCGCGCCACCGTTCAGTGGCGCGAGATAAAGCGCGCCGCACAGCACCGGCGTCGGCAGGTAGGGTGCAATCCCCCCGAGATAGAAGATCGGGTTCAGCACCACCAACCCAAAAAACATCATCCCGACGCCCGCCGCGACCATCCGCGGCGACTTCACCCGCCGACCCCTCTTCAGCGTGAGAAGCCAAAAGCCCCCGCACTCCGGGCACCTCGCGGGGACCACCTCCTCCTCCCCGAATCGAAGCTCATACTCGCACGCCGCGCAGTGCAAAGTCTCCCCCACGCGCCGCGCCCAGCCGCCCGCGGCCAGCGTCATCCCCACGATCATGCACCACATCTTCTCCACCTGCACACCGCTCGCCATCTGCGTCCCCCACGACAGCACGCTGAGCGACACATACACCACCGCGACACTCAGTGTCCCGGTCGCGACGTGTATGAACGGCATCCGCTCCGCCCGCGTCCGCATCGCGAGCCCCATCACCCTGGAGTACGCCCAGACAGCCGCGGCCTGTATCGCAACGATGATCACCCCGCGCGTCACCCCCTCCGCCACGGTCAGCCATCCAATCGCGCACAGGTAGATCAACGCAGCCACGCCGAGCCCAGCAAAGCCCGCAGCGCACCAGATGAACCGTCGGGTCGAAATCTTCGGTGCCGAAAGAATCCCGTTGATCATGACACCCCATGGTTGGCCGCAGCCGCTCCCCGCGCCGAGCATCCGCCGCTGCCACGTGGCCAATCACCCGCTCGATTCTCCAACCCGCTCCCCTCACCTCCCCGGCCACCCCTCCCGCACAAACCGCCCGTTCTCCTGCACCAGTTCACCATCCGCATGCACCGTCCCTCCATTGCGCAGGTCCACCACAAGGTCCCAGTGCAGCCCGGATTCCGTGACATTCCCGCTCTCGGGATACCCCGCCCCCAGCCCGATGTGAAACGTCCCCCCGATCTTCTCGTCAAAGAACGCGTTCTGCACAAACCGCGTCAGCGCGTAGTTCGTCCCGAGCGCAACCTCCCCCGCACACCGCGCCCCTTCATCCTGATCAAGCAGCGCAATCAGATACGCCTCATTCACTCGCGCCGCGGCGTCCACCACGCGCCCGCCTCGAAACCGCAGCCGAATGCCCGCCAGCGATTGACCCTTGTAGTGAACCGTCCCCGGCACACTCATCACGCCCTCCGCATCAACCGGCCCCGTGAAGACCTCGCCATCAGGAAAGTTCGTCCCCCCTGAGCACTCGATCCACCTCCGGCCCGTCACGTTGACCCGCAGGTCCGTCCCTTCATGGGCCTCGCCCCCCGGCCCCTCTCTCCCCGCCGGCGCATGAAAGTGCAGTTCGCGCGCACGCCCAAGTACCGCCACCATCCGCTCATGCCCCGCCCTCAGCCGCCCCGCCGCCAACACCGGATCCGGCTGATCAAGAAACCCCGCCCGGTACACAAACTCGGCATACTCGTGCAGCGACATCCCCGCATCCTGCGCCGCCGCCACCCCCGGATACTCCGTCAGCACATACCGCATGCGCCCCTCCGCACCGCGCTTCATCGAACGCGAGATCAACGCCTTCCGCGCCCCCTGCTGCGCCGCCACCCGCGCCGGATCGATCGCCCCAAGATGCCGCGTGTTCTCCGGGCAGATGATCACGATCAGCACATCACACCGCTCTAACCGAAACGCCTCAAACGGACACACATGCCGCGCCTGCACCTCGTCCCCGCACCGCAGCGTGATCTCCTGAAGCGACTCCACCTTCACATGAAAACTCGGATGCCCCCACCGCGCCAGCACCGCCTCATAAATCGCCTCCACCGCCGGTAGCGCCCCCGGCGGCCCCACAACGGTGACCAGATCCCCCACCCCCACCCGCGCGCAGTGCCCAACCACCACCTCCGCCAACCCATCCAGCCGCGGCTCACGCATCCACGACCATAGGCGACACTCCCCATGCCACCGGCCTTCCGCCCGGTCTGCGTTTCCCCCACCAAGAAAGACCGTCCCCGCCTCCAACGGCCCCAGCGGGGCCGCGGCCTGTCGCCACGGGTGCAGCGGGCGCTTCGCCCGCGCAACCCGTGGACAGCGGTCCCTGAATCTCTCTCGCCCCGGAGGGGCGAAGGCAGCAACACGAGCGCCGAGGACATTCCTCCGCCCCTTCAAGGCCGCCATTCTCCTCCCGTACCACCCTGCCGTCCGTACCCACCGACCAACACAACATCCCACCTCTTCAGCCCGAATGGGCTGCGACGTTCGTAGCCGGGCGTGGAGGAGCCCCCGCGACGACACACCCGGTCAACAGCGCAGAGTTCCCCTCAGCCCGAAGCGGCTGCACGTACAGCCACTCGAATAAGCATCCGACTCGGACACCGTCGCACGTGATGACGCTGCCCTCCCGATCCGCCCTCGCTCCGCCAAGAAAGTCCGCACTCCCCCTCAAAGCACCCCTCCTTTCCCTCGCACACGTCCACCAACCCCATCCATGCGTCCCCACGCATCCGTATTCCGATATGATCCGGCGCTCGCCGCGCCGAGTCATATCCATGTCCGATGCCCATACCACAGCATCATTCAACCCTTCCCCCGACGGGTTGCCCCCCACCACCGTGAGCTCACCGCCCGCATCCTCCGCGATGCACCACCCCGGCGACATGATCGGTCCCTACAAACTTCTCCAGCCCATCGCCGAGGGTGGCTTCGGCGCAGTCTGGCTCGCCGAGCGACGCGATTCCATCGTGCAGCGCGTCGCCCTCAAGATCATCAAGGCCGGGATGGACACCAAGGCCGTCATCGCCCGCTTCGAGCAGGAGCGCCAAGCCCTCGCAGTCATGAGCCACCCCAACGTGGCCAAGGTCTTTGACGCGGGCGCAACCCCCGCCGGCAAGCCCTACTTCGTGATGGAGCACGTCCCCGGCGAGCCCATCACCACCTACGCCGACCGCCACAACCTCAGCGTGCGGCAGCGATTGGAACTCTTCATCCCCGTCTGCGAGGCGATCCAGCACGCCCACCACAAGGGCATCATCCACCGCGACATCAAGCCCAGCAACATCCTCGTGATGGTGCGCGACGGTCAGCCGGTCCCCAAGATCATCGACTTCGGCGTCGCCAAGGCCACCGCCCACACGCTGACGGACAAGACCATCTTCACCGAGACGGGCCAACTCATCGGCACGCCCGAGTACATGAGCCCCGAGCAGGCCGAGATGGGCGCCACCGACATCGACACCCGCACCGACGTCTACTCGCTGGGCGTGGTCCTCTACGAACTCCTCTCGGGCCTCCTCCCCTTCGATTCGCGGTCCCTCCGCAGCGCGGGCTACGCCGCGATCGTCAAGATGCTGCGAGAAGAGGATGCCCCCAAACCCAGCACACGCCTCTCAACCGCCGACGACGCCACCGGGGCACAGATCGCCCGCCACCGCGTAATGGAGCGCGAGCACCTCGCCCGCGAACTCCGCCGCGAACTCGACTGGATCCCTCTCAAAGCCCTCCGCAAGGACCGCACCCAGCGCTACGACACCCCAGCCGACCTGGCCAAGGACGTTCAGCGTTATCTGGACGGCCAACCCCTCGAGGCCGGTCCGGAATCCTCCGGCTACCGCATCAAGAAGTTCATCCGCCGCAACAAGGGCCCAGTCATCGCCGCGGGGGCGGTGGCGGTGGCGCTCCTGCTGGGCCTTGCGGGCACACTCTGGAAGGCGGACGAAGCGCGGCGAGAAGCCACAAGGGCGAACACGAAGACCGCCGAAGCCGAGGCGGCCCGCTTTGAAGCGTTCGTGCGTCGCGAGGTGGCGGAAAGGCAATCCTACATCGCGAACGTCGAAATGGCCGCGGCGGCAATGGACTCCCGCCAGTTCGACCGCGTCCGCCAGCGGCTCGATTCGTGCCCAGAGCACCTGCGCGGGTGGGAGTGGCGATGGCTGAACGCGATCGCCGACACCAGCTTGTTCGAACTCAAGGGCCACAACGACCGGGTCTTTTCCGCCGCGTTCAGCCCCGATGGCACGCGCCTTGTCACGGCGTCGGGTGACAAGACCGTGCGAGTGTGGGACACGAGCACGGGGTCGAGCTTGGCCGAACTCAAGGGCCACTCCGACACGGTCTTTTCCGCCGCGTTCAGTCCCGACGGCACGCGCATCGTCACCGCGTCGGGTGACAAGACCGCGCGCGTGTGGAATGCGACCACGGGGTCGAGCTTGGCCGAACTCAGGGGGCACACGGACGTGGTGAGTTCCGCTGCGTTCAGCCCCGACGGCATGCGCATTGTCACCGCGTCGGGCGACATGACCGCGCGGATATGGGACGCGGCAACCGGGAGGGTCCAGGCCGAGCTCAAGGGGCATTCCGGCGCGGTGTTTCACGTCGCGTTCAGCCCCGATGGCACAAGGATCGTGACCGCGTCGAACGACAGCACCGCGCGGGAATGGGATACGGCCACTGGGAGGGTCCTGACCGAGCTCAAGGGGCATACGGCACAGGTCTTTTCCGCGGTGTTCAGCCACGATGGCACGCGCATTGTCACCGCGTCGGGTGACAAGACCGCGCGAGTGTGGGACGCGGCAACCGGGAGGGTCCAGGCTGAACTCAGGGGCCACACCAACACGGTCTTTTCCGTCGCGTTCGGCCCTGATGGCACGCGGATTGTCACGGCGTCGGCTGACTTCACCACTCGCGTGTGGAATGCGACCACGGGGTCGAGCTTGGCCGAACTCACGGGGCATACCGGCGTGGTGTTTTCCGCGGCGTTCAGTCCCGACGGCAGGTGGATCGTGACCGCCTCGGACGACAAGATCGCGCGGGTGTGGGACGCGGCTATGGAGTCGAGCGTGGCCGAGCTCAAGGGGAGCGCCGGCGTGATGAGATCTGCCGCCTTCAGTCCCGAAGGCAGGTGGATTGTGACCGCGTCGGACGACAAAATCGCGCGCGTGTGGGATGCGGCCACGGGGTCGGCCCTGGCCGAGCTCACGGGTCACACCAGCAGGGTATTCTCCGCAGCGTTCAGCCCTGATGGCACGCGCCTCGTCACGGCATCGGGGGACAAGACCGCGCGTGTGTGGGACGCGGCCACAGAGTTGAGCGTGGCCGAACTCAAGGGGCATACCAGCGAGGTGCGGTCAGCGGCGTTCAGCCCTGATGGCACGCGCATTGTCACGGCGTCGTTGGACAACACCGCGCGGGTGTGGGATGCTGCGACGGGGGCGGGTCTGGCCGAACTGAAGGGGCACATGGGCGAGGTGACCTGCGCTGCCTTCAGCGCCGACGGCACGCGGATCGTGACCGC
>JBQTIJ010000039.1:0-2038 GCA_052388255.1 Phycisphaerales bacterium | reverse complement strand
CCGGAGGCGTGCGGGTTGCGGCACTTGGCGCTGTCGTGCGATGGGCTGGATGGTGAGGTGGCGCGGATCACGGGGCTCGGGGTGGCGGTGGAGCCGGTGCGGGTGGATGAAGAGACGGGGCGGAGGTTCACGTTCTTTGCGGATCCGGATGGGTTGCCGATTGAGTTGTATGAGGAGGGGGCGCGGGGGTGAGGGGGGTAAGGAAGAGGTGGGGATGGGGCTACCTTCTCGACGGATGGGGGATCTGCGGCGGGTGACTTGAATGGAGCGTTTTGATATGGCGGGCCCTGCTGACATGAACAAGAAGTCACTGGCGCGGGTGCTGGCGGAGTGGGCGACCGCGCTGCGATATGAGGACCTGTCGAAGGAGGCGGTGGAGGCGGCGAAGCGATTCTGGCTTGATTCACTGGGGTGTGCCTTGGGTGGGAGCGGGCAGAGCGATGCCCATATTCTGCTGGCGCATCATCGGGAGATGGCGGGGAGCACGCAGGGGCAGGGGCCGTGTACATGCTTTGTGAGCGGGTTCAGGACCAACGCGGTGGATGCGGCGTTTGTCAATGGGCACATGATCCGCGCGATGGATTACAACGACATCTATTGGAAGGCGGACCCGTGTCATCCGTCGGACATCATCGCGGGGCCGCTGGCGCTCTGCGAGATGAAGGGCGGGTCGGGGAAGGATCTGATTCTGGCGACGGTGATCGCGTATGAGGTGGAGATGCGGCTGTGCGAGATGGGGGTGCCGGGGATTCGTGAGTATGGGTGGCACCACGCGACGCTGACGGCGTTTGCGGCGCCGATCGCGGCGGGGCGGGTGCTGGGGCTTGGGGTCGAGCAGATGGTGCAGGCGATTGGGATCAGCGCCAGCCGCGGGTGTGCGCTGGGGGCGGTGACGACGGGCCCGCTGACGAACATGAAGAACGCGGTGGACCCGTGGGCGGGGCGGATGGGGGTGGAGAGTGCGCTGCTTGCGGCGCGGGGGTTCACGGGGCCGGAGCACATTCTCGATGGGAAAGAGGGGCTCTTTCAGGTGCTGGGGCACACGCACCACAACGGCAAGCACGCGGCGTTTGACCAGCGGCGGGTGGTGGAGGGGTTGCCGCGGGGCAAGGGGGACCAGTACAAGGTGAAGGACTGCGGGATGAAGAGTTTCCCGATCGAGGCCCTCAGCCATGCGCCGCTGACGGCGATGCTGAGGGTGGTGAAGGAGAACAAGATCAAGCCGGGTGATGTTGAGGAGATCTTGGTGGAGGTCATCATGCGGGCGGCGTCGAACGTGGGCGATGCGTCCAAGTATCGGCCGACGAGCCGGGAGACGGCGGACCACTCGCTGCCTTATTGCATTGCGGTGGGGCTGGTGGATGGGATGGTGACGCCGATGCAGTTTGTGGCTGAGCGGGTGATGGACAAGGGGCTGCACCCATTGATGGACCGGGTGAAGGTGGTGGCGAACGTGGAGTTCGACCAGCTCTTCCCGGCGTTTCAGCCGAGCCGGGTGACGATCCGGACCAGGGGTGGTGGGAAGTTCAGCACGCGGGTGGATGTGCCCAAGGGTGACCCGCGCGACCCTATGACGGCCGAGGAGATGGCGGGGAAGTTCAACGGGCTGGGGAAGGACGTGGTGGGGGAGGCGCGATGCGCTGAACTGCGCGTGTGTGTCACGGGGCTTGAGAAGGAGGCGAAGGTGGATCGACTGCTGAGGTTGATGACGAAGTGAACGGGCGGGGGAGTGAGCGGGGCGGAGAAGTTCGAGGGTTTATGGGGACGGAGGAGGACACCGTGTCGCTGATTGAACATGCGGATCCTCTTGTGGCGGCGGTGCTGCGGGCGTGGGCTGCGCAGCGCGACTATGCGGCGCGGCTGGTGGCGGATCTTGGGCAAGAGGAGATGTGGAGCCAGCCGGTGCCGGGGGTAGTGATGAATCACGCGGCGTGGACCATCGGGCACCTCTCGGCGTATCCGCCGGTGTTGACGGCGATGCTGACATCGCGGCCGTTTGAGGATCCGCTTCGGCACCCAGTTGGGCGCGACTCAAGGC
>JBQTIJ010000038.1:0-6537 GCA_052388255.1 Phycisphaerales bacterium | reverse complement strand
CAACGTTCTGGTTGTTGATGACAAGGACCTTCTCCGTGATTCCGTAGGGGCGACACTAACGCGCGCCGGGCTGGAGGTCGCCACCGCCGATTCCGCCGAGGCCGCGCTCAACCAGATCGCCAAGCGCCGCCCTGATGCCGTGGTCACGGACCTGAAAATGCCCGGAGGCACAGGGATCGACCTCATCCGCCAGATCCGCGCCTTTGACGATGACCTGCCGGTGATCCTGATGACCGCCTTCGGCACCGTTGAGACCGCCGTCGAAGCCCTGAAGTCGGGGGCGTTTGACTACCTGACCAAGCCCTTTGAGGGCGATGAACTCGTGATCGCCGTCAAGCGGGCCATCGAGCACGCCCGCGTGGTTCGAGAGAACGCCGTGCTCCGGGCCGGCGTCGGCCAAGCGGCGGGCGCATCGGCAGGGTCCGTGCTGAAGGGCCTCGACCGGCTCGTCGGCGATTCCGCGGCCATGCGGCGCGTCAAGGAACAGGCCCTCGCCGTGGCGGAGTCGCACGGCACCGTGCTCGTCTGCGGTGAATCCGGCACCGGCAAGGAAGTCGTGGCCCGCGCGGTCCACGAGATGTCACTCCGTCGCGATGGACCTTTCCTTGGAATGAACTGCGCGGCTCTCAGCGAATCCCTCCTTGAGTCAGAACTCTTCGGCCACGAGCGCGGCGCGTTCACCGGCGCCGAGAAACTCCGCAAGGGCCGCTTTGAACTCTCCGACCGTGGCACCCTGCTGCTCGATGAGATCAGCGAGGTCAGCACCCGGGTCCAGGCCAAACTATTGCGTGTCCTGCAGGAGCGCGCCTTCGAGCGTGTGGGGTCATCGACCCCGATCGGGGTTGACGTCCGCATCATCGCCACCAGCAACCAGGACCTGCCGCGGGCCGTCAGTGCGGGCAGGTTCCGTCAGGATCTCTTCTTCCGGCTGAACGTCCTCCCCATCCACATGCCGCCGCTGCGTGACCGACTGGAAGATCTCCCCCTCTTGGCCCAACACTTCGCGGGCATCCTCGCTCGGCGCGAAGGTCGTGATGCCGTCACCTTCGAACCCGGCGCTTTCGAGGCCTTCAAGACCTACACCTGGCCCGGCAACGTCCGCGAGCTTCAGAACATCGTCGAACGGGCCGCCGTCCTCTCCCGCGGCCGGCCGATCTCTGCTGACCTCGTCAGCCCATGGCTCTGCGCTGCCGTCACGCCGCCGATGAGCGTCGCCGCTACCAACGGCCACGCCGCGGCGGGCCTCTCTGAACTGAAGCCCGCCTCGGCCCCGACCGGCCTCGTTCCGATCCTCAATCGGGCCCTTGATGACATCGAGCGCGACGCAATCGTGCAGACCCTTGTCCGGCTCGGCGGTCACCGCCAGAAGACGGCGCACGCCCTCGGCATCGGTGTCCGCACGCTGGGACTGAAGCTCAAGAAGTGGAAGACGCTCAGTCTCGTCGACTCCGGGCTCTGAACCGGCCAGCCATCTTCATGCAGCCGCGGTGGTACCGGCGATTCGGGCAGCGCCGGCGGTTGTCGCCATTCGCAGGATGTTCTCCTGCGTCATGTCGGCGCCCGTCAGTTCGCCGGTGATGTCCCCCTCGCAAAGCACGATGATCCGATCCGCAAGCGCCAACAGTTCCGACATCTCGCTGCTGACGAGCAGCACCGCCAACCCCGCGTCCGCGGCATCAAAGATCAGTCGGTACACCTCCGACTTGGTCCCGACATCGATCCCCCGCGTGGGTTCATCCAGCAGCAGAACCCTCGTCCCTTCGTGCATCCATCGTGCGATCAGCAGCTTCTGCTGGTTGCCGCCCGAAAGTTCGCCCGGCAAAGCCGCGGCGGAGGCCGCCTTCACCCTGAAGCGTCCCATTCGCTCCGCCACCACCGATTGTTCTCGGCGGGTCGAGCGAAGCCCGCCTCGGGAGAGTTCCGGCATGACCGGCGCCACGATGTTCTCGCCGATCCCCAGTTGAAAGAAGAGCCCCTGAAGGCGGCGGTCTTCTGGCACATAGCCCAAGCCCGCCTTGATCGCACACCGCGTGGAGAGTGCCGGGAGGGGAGTGCCCGCGACCAGAACATCCCCCCGGGCCGCGCTATCGAGCCCGAAGATCGCGTCAAGCAGTTCAGACCTCCCCGCGCCGACAAGCCCCCCCACACCCAGAATCTCGCCCGGCCGGACCACAAGCCCGATCCCCCCACCCTCGCCCGACCGCGTTCCGATCCGCCCCGGCGAGCGAAGCGAACGCACCTCGAGAGCCGGCGACGTCTTGGCGAAGTCCGCCGCGGTCCGCTTGGCGTGCGATTGGATCGTCCGCCCGATCATCTGCCCGACCAGCACTTTCTCGTCAATCTCCCTGACCACGCTCGTGCCGATGAATCGCCCATCCCTGAGCACGCTCACCCGGTCGCAGCAGGCGAAAATCTCGCCCATGCGGTGGCTGACATAGATACACAGCAGCCCCTCGCCCGCCAACCTGCGCACGATCTGCATCAGCCGGTCTGCCTCGGCGATGCTCAGTGAACTCGTCGGCTCGTCAAAGACAATCACCCGCGCCGCCGGTACCCGCTTGCCGTCCGTCCCCACCCGTTCATCGAGGGCGCCCGCGATCTGCACGATCTGCCGCCTCCCCGGTGCCAGAGTGCCCAGCGGCGCCTGAACATCAATCTCGGGCGCCAGCCGCGCAAGCAGCCCCCGGGCACGGCGGTTCATCTCCCCCCGATCAAGCAGCCCCATGCGAGTCGGCAGGTCGTGCAGACAGAGGTTCTCCGCCACGCTCAGGTTCGGGCATTGGGCCAGTTCCTGATGCACGATCCGCACCCCAGCGCTGAAGGCGTCCTCAAGCGAGCCGGGCACGAGGGCCCGCCCCGCCAGGGTGATCGTCCCGGCGTCGATCATGTGCAGACCCGCGATCGCCTTGCCGAGTGTGCTCTTCCCCGCCCCGTTCTCGCCCATGAGCGCATGCACCTCGCCCGCCCGGAACGCCACGCTCACGCCATCGAGCGCCACCGTCGGCCCGAACCGCTTGCAGACACCCTCACACACAAGAATCGCGTTCTCCGCGGCTGTCGTCATGGCCCTGAGGGTATTGCCCGCCCCCACGTCGCCGAGAAAAACCCGGCCAACCGTGGGTTCGAATGTCGATGCTAAACTCGCCCGAGCGCGAGTAGCGCCCGCCGTCGTCCCCCGTTCGCTCCCGTTCGCCGCCAAGGAGGGCCGCGATGTCCGCTGGTGATGCCATCGTTCTCGAGCCGATCGCCCCGGCCCCAGAGAGAGAACCCAAACCGATGAAAACCGCCGCCCCGCGCGCCACCGCCGAGTCCATGGCGGCCAAGCAACGCGATATCTCCGTCTCGGAGTTCTTCGCCAAGAACCGCCACCTGCTCGGTTTCGACAACCCGCGCAAGGCCCTCCTCACCACCGTCAAGGAGGCCGTGGACAACTCCCTCGACGCCTGTGAGGAGGCGGGAATCCTCCCCGACGTCACCGTCGTCATCGAGGACCTCCAGCCCGACCGCGCCGCCACCGTCAAGCAGTCGCGCTACCGCATCACCGTCGTCGACAACGGCCCCGGCATCGTCCGCAAGCAGGTCGAGAACATCTTCGGCCGGCTCCTCTATGGATCAAAGTTCCACCGCCTCAAGATGTCGCGCGGGCAGCAGGGCATCGGCATCTCCGCCGCTGGCATGTACGGCCTCATCACCACCGGCAAGCCCATGGTGATCCACACCAAGCCCAAGACTCACGCGCCGGCTCACCACATCGAGCTGGCGATGAACACCAAGACCAACCGCGCGGAGGTGACCGAGGACGCGGAGACCCCCGACTTCCCTCCCCAGCGGCTCCGCTCCCTCAACCGCGGCACCCGCGACGAGTCGTTCCTGAGCACATCGGACTACCCCACCGGCACCAGCGTTTCGATCGAGCTCGAAGGGCGTTACCAGCGCGGGCGTGGCAGCGTCGATGAGTTCCTTGAACTCACCGCGATCGCCAACCCACACGCCGCCATCACCTTCGTGCCTCCTTCCAAGGAGAGCGCGGCAGAGGAGGACGATGTCCTCCCGCTCAAGAAGCCCGACCCGGCCGACACATCACCCATCGATCCAAAAGCGGCCAAGGGTGACCCCGCGCTCACCATCGCCGCGCCCCCAGCGCCCGCCGTCACCACCGAGTCCAACGGGGTGCTGCGGTTCCCGCGCGGGGTGCATGAACTCCCCCCGGAGACCAAGGAGATTCAGCCGCATCCAAAGGGGATCGAACTCGGCATCCTTCTCCAGATGCTCAAGGACTACGAGGCCTCAGACAAAGGCACCCTCTTCAACTTCCTTCAGGAGCGTTTCTGTCGCGTGAGCGCACAGACCGCCGGTGCCTTCTGCCAGCAGATCGGCTGCACCAGCCGCACCAAGGCCGGAGACATCGACCACGCCCAGGCGGAGAAGCTCTACAAGGTCTTTCAGGAGGCCAAACTCTCCCCCCCACCCACCGACTGCCTCGCGCCCATCGGCGTGCGCCAACTTCTCGCTGGGCTCCTCAAGGGCGTCCGCGCCGAGTTCTATGCCGCAAGCAGCCGCGAGGCCGCGGTCTACCGGGGCCGGCCCTTCCAGATCGAAGCGGCCCTCGCCTTCGGCGGCCAACTCACCGGCGACGATTCCGCCCGAGTCATCCGCTTCGCGAACCGGGTGCCACTGCTCTTTCAGCAGTCCGCCTGCTCATCGTTCAAGGCCGTCGCCGAGACCGCGTGGCGAAACTACCAGCTTCAGCAACCCCGCGAGTCTCTCCCGGTCGGCCCCCTCGTCATCATGCTCCACATGGCGAGCGTCTGGGTTCCCTTCACCAGCGAGAGCAAGGAAGCCATCGCCGACTACGACGAGATCCGCAAGGAAATGAAACTCGCCCTCATGGAGTGCGGGCGCAAACTCGGGACCTATCTGCGCAAGCGCCAGGCCATGCGTCGCCAGGCCGACCGCCGCGATGTTTTCGAGCGGTACATTGGCGAGATCGCCAAGGCCGTGAACGAAATCAACGGCACCGACGCCAAACGCCTGCACGACGCCCTCCTTCAGCAGGCGCGCCGCCACACGGCCATTGCCGACCAGGCCCTCGATGAAGACGGCAAAGTCATCAAGGACGACCCCGCAGAGCAGGAAGGAGTCATCGTCGTCGCCGAAGCCCAGCCCGTGGCCAATCCCATTGCCAAGCCGCCCGAGGTGCGCGGCGACGGTGCCCCCCCCCTCACGACCACCAAGGCCGAGCGTGCCATGCTCACCGTGGCCGCGCGGGCCGGCGCGGGTGACGATGAAGAACTCCTCCCCGTGAAGCCCATCAAGCGATCGTCACGCACGACCGCTGCCAGCAGGCCCGCCCGACCCTCCAAGACACCTCCGGCTTCTCCGCCTGCTCCGAGTGCAAAGAAAGCGGGCGCATCATCTCCGCCCGCCAAGCCCGCCCTCTCAACCCCACCCGCGCCTTCCAAGCCCCGCATGCGGCTCGTCAACGGCAAACTCGTCCGCGTGGACGACCTCGGCCTCTTCTGAAACGGCCTGAAGCTCTCGTCGCCCCCCCTTCGTCTACATCCTCGTTCCCGTCCCCCCCTGCCCCGCACACCCGCGAAGCACCACCCATGGCCAAGTCCAAAGGTCAATCACCCGGCGTCCTCGCCCGCATCAAGGAGCGCGACGCCCGCACCAACACCCGCATCGTCAACCTCGCCGATGCCCTCGCCAAGCGGGCCTTCTCCGGCAAGGACCCGATGCTCGAAATCCCCACCCGCGCCAAGTCCAACACCATCTGGAACAAGAAGCGCGGCATCCTCGAAATGGGCGACGCCACCCAGTCACGCGAGCTCTTCAACCTCAATCAGGCCAAGCAGTTCATGCAGACAATGCTGCACGCCTCCACCGTCCGCGAGTTCATCCGCGAGGGCAAGACCTCCAGTCTTCGTGGCGTCTACTACAAGGCCAAGCACACCGTCGCCGGGACCAAGGAGAACACCTTCGACACCCAGGACGAGAGCGACCCCATCCTCGAAGACCTCGAGGTCACACTCGCATCACTCCGCGAAGAACTCCACATCTTCGCCGAGAACCGCGGCTCCATGGTCGGCAACATCACGATCGTCGACAAGGGCGATGAGATCGACTGCCGTCGTATGGGCAGCGGCGGATACGCCCTCCCCAGCATCGTCGAGCCCGATGTCATCCAGTTTAAGAAGTGCGAGGCCAAGTTCGTCCTCCATGTCGAAAAGGGCACGGTCTGGAACCGGTTCAACGAGGACCGGTTCTGGGAAGAAAACAACTGCATCCTCACCCACGGCGCAGGCCAACCCCCGCGCGGATGCCGGCGTCTCCTTCAGCGCCTGAACCAAGAACTCAAGCTCCCCATCATCTGCCTGCTCGACTGCGATCCCTGGGGGCACTACATCTACAGCGTCATCAAGCAGGGCTCCATCTCGCTCGCCTTTGAATCCTCCCGCCTCGCGATCCCTGAAGCACGCTTCCTCGGCATCCGGGCCAAGGACTACGAAGAATGCGACCTCTCCGACGCCGTCA
>JBQTIJ010000037.1:0-4049 GCA_052388255.1 Phycisphaerales bacterium | reverse complement strand
TGCTTGGGGAGCATCTCCACCTTGAAGTGCGGCTCAACCCCCCAGTCGGTCGAATGGTCGCGCCGATGGATCAGCCGGTCGTCGGGCAGGAAGTAGTACTGCCGGGTCAACTTCATGCGGGCCTTGTCGCCAAGGTCGGTCACGGTCTGCTCGGAACCCTTGCCATAGCTGCGGGCGCCGATGACCACGGCATCGAGTTTTCCTTTGTCGGCGTAGTAGCGAAGCGCTCCAGAGACGATCTCCGAAGCGGAGGCGGAACCCTCGTTGATGAGGACGACGAGGGGTGTCTTGCCGAGGCGCGATTCGCCGGCCTGGGCGAAGTGGCGATCGTTCACCCGCATCGCGCCCTTGGTGCTCCCGCTCTTGGTGGAGACCACGAGGCCCTGATCGATGAAGGTGTTGGCCACGCTGACGGCCTGGTCGAGGAGCCCGCCCGGGTTGAAGCGCAGGTCGAGGATCAGGCCGTTGCAGCCGCCACGGGCTTGGAGCTGATCGATCGCGCGGTGGAGTTCCGCGGTGGTCGAGGGTTGGAACTGGGTGAGGCGGATGTAGCCGATCTTGTTCGAGGGGTCGATGTACCAATCCCAGTCGTTGTCGCGAATCCCCTCACGGCGCCACCCCTTGGCGGTGCGCAGCGGGATGCTCTCGCGCCGGAGATCAAACGGGAGGTCCTTGCCCTCGCGCTCCATGGTGAGAACCACCTTGGTGCCGGCCCGGCCGGTGATCTGCTCGACCGCCTGGTCGATGTTCATCCCCACGGCGTCCTTCTCGTCGATCTTCTTGATGAAGTCCCCCGCCTTGATGCCGGCCCGGAACGCGGGCGTGCCTTCAAGCGGGGAGACCACCTTGATCATCTGGGTTTCATCGTCGAGCTGGATCTGCACGCCCACGCCGATGAACTGGCTGGTCATCAGCCGGTTGAAGCGCGCGAGTTCGTCCGGCCAGATGATCTGGCTGAACTCATCGAGGCGATCAAACCCGCCGTTGCCCATCTCATGCAGAATGGCCGCCGGAGGAACCTGCACTGTGGCCGCGCTACCGCGGAGCACGTCGTTGATGATGTCCTGGAGCTCGAACTTGTCCGGGTCATTGGGTGCGGACTTGACGGCGCTGAGCCGACGATCGACAAGCTCGACAAACTCGGCCCGCCGGGCATCATCACCCAGGCCGGGGAAGGCCGATCGCAGGTCGGTCGTCGTGGCCATGGTGCGGACGCTCTCGAGCGAACCGAGAAGCACATTCCGCAGACCCTTGGCCTCGATATGGCCCTCTGAAGCGGCGACCAGCGCCGTATAGACCATGGCGGGCGTGACATCCTTGAGTTTGAAGGCAAAGTCCTCACCCACGGCGTTGTACTTGGGGAGGGGCTTCAGGCCCTCCTGCAGGCGTGCCTTGTTGCGCAGCTCGTAAAGTCGCTCGGGGGCGTAGAGCCGGATCATGGTGAGGCGATCACCGAGGCGGCGAACATCAGACTTGTATGTGGCCTGGTCCTCGAGCAGGATGTTCAGGCGACCGTAGAGGGTGCTGGCGGCAAGCCAGTCGCCGTCCGCCTCCGCGATTCGCCCGGCAGTCTCGGCCTTCTTGATGAGGGACTGGATCCGCTCTTGCCGCAGCACCGCGGGCTTGTCGATGGCCAGCACGTGGAGTTCAACGGCGGACTTCAAGGCCTTGCTGAGATTGGTGGAGGTCGGCTCGAGTGCCAGGGCCTCGTCGAGTTCCTTCGTGACGCGCTCGGACTCCTTCACGCGGAGTTCCTCGCGGGCCGTCAGGTTCGCGGCGAAGGAGGCCGTCGAACTGCGGATCGCGGCAAGTTCAGGGGCATCTCCGAGCGCACGGGCGGGCCCCACGACGGCGCTCTCGGCGAGCCCCGACTTGGCCGCGGTCCACATGGCGTCCGAGATCCGGTCTGAACCGGTGGCGGCGGTGCTGGCTGGCGGTGAGGCCGTCTGCTGCGCGAAGACCGGAGCGCCGAGCGCGACAAGACCGGCAAGGAGCGAGCAACGAAGGGGGAGAACGAACTTCATCAAAGAACCGTGTCCTCTCGAGAGTGAAGGGCCGCATTGGGTCTGGCCCTGCCGGTCTGATAAGGCGATGTCCATTGATCCGTACGCCCGAGACTGCCCGGGCGTTCCCGAACGCTCAACTCCACTGGGCATCGGGCCACCGCGGCGGGCGCTCCATACCCGATGCGCTGGCGCAAGGTCCCAGTCAGGATATCGGATGCCGTCGTCGGAAAGGGTTCGCGCGGGGTCGTCCGGGTGTCGGTCAGGTGCCCTTGTCGATCTCGAGGGTCCACTCCACGGGGAATGGGGGGTTTCCCTCGCGGACAAATGCTTCAACGGCTGCCTTGTCCGCGGCGGTGGGAGTCCGCCCGCTGATGACGAACTTGGCGGTCTTTTCCATCTCGTCGGCGTCGTCGTCGAAGTTCAGTTGGATCGAGACGCGCCCGAACCGGGCAGGATTCTCGTCCGTCGCGAACTTGCGGCCCATATGCCTGGTGAAGGCGTCGCCCCGTTCGCGGATGCTCCCGATCTGATCCACCTTGCTGGGGCCCAGCATCTTGGGCCCGGCGATGATCGCCGCGGCACCGAGCGCAACGAGAATGATGACGACGAGGATGCCGTTCTTCGCACCAGATGAGGCCATTGGGGTTGCTCCGACCATCCGGGCTCCCTGCGGCCTCGCCCCGACCGAGGTGGCGCGGGCAGCGGGGACGCTCCGGCGAGCGCTGTTTGGACCGTTGAGGATAGTCGAACCTGCCGGGTTGGCGTGATAAGGGGAGAATGTGGCGGGACCGACTCCAATCAAAAAGCGAACATTTTGAAATTCCCGATCTCTTGGGTTGACGCACCGAGTTTGTGGGGTAATCTGCACCATTGACGGACTGGCTTGGCGTTGTGCCATGGTTCCAGTGAGAGAGAGTTGGTCCGGTACACGGGCCCAAATTCAAGAACGGAGAGAGATCTATGAAGCGTTCCCTTGGCCTCCTTGGCGTTGTTGCGCTCGCTGGCACTGTGACGTCTGCTACGCAGGCCGAACAGATCTACGGCATCACTGGCACCACGGTCGGCGTGAGCTTGGTCTCCTTTGACAGCGCCTCCCCCGGGACGGCCGCTGTCATCGGCGCGCTGACAGGCACGACGCCGAACCACCAGGTCACGGCGATCGATTTCCGTCCCGCGACCGGTGAGCTCTATGCGCTGAGCATTGACTTCACCACCGGCACGAGCGCTCAGCTCTATACCGTGAATCTGGCGACCGGTGCTCTCACGACCGTCGGCGCGGGCTTTGCCATCGCTGGCAACCTCAGCAGCCGCGTTTCGATGGACTTCAACCCCACGGTTGACCGGGTCCGGATCGTGACCGGCTCCCGCCAGAACTACCGGGCTCACCCTGTGACCGGCGCGCTCGTCCTTCAGGACGGCAATCTGACGTACGCTGTCGGCGACGCCAACGAGGGCGCGACGCCCGCGATCGTCGGTGCTGCGTACACCAATAACTTCGCGGGTGCGACGACAACGACGCTCTTCGGATGGGACTTCAACAACGACCGGCTCGTCTCGATCATCCCCCCCAACAGCGGCACGCTGAACACCATCGGCGGTCCCGCTGGCTTCGTCACCAGCGACGGCGGCGTCGGGTTTGACATCAGCGGCGTCACCGGCACCGCGTACTTCTCCTACACCGACATCAACGATGGTTCCGAGCGGTTCGCGACCATGAGCCTTGCCACCGGCCTGCTGACCGATGTCGGCGAGTTCGGCCCCGGCATCCAGTTGCTTGACATCTCCGCGGTCATCCCGACCCCGGGTGCGACGGCCCTGCTCGGCCTTGCCGGCATCGCCGCCCTGCGTCGCCGCCGCTGATCCTGTTCGCCGATCAAGTTCTTGAATCTGACGACCGGCGCGAGACCCTCGCGCCGGTCGTTTTCTTTTCTCCGCCTCCATGGGGTTCGAACCGTCTTTGCCGTCGAAGCGATGACGTGGTGGTGCCGGGGGCAACCCTTCCTTACGCTTGCGGTATCAAGCAGACCCCCACGGCCTTCGTCT
>JBQTIJ010000036.1:0-7039 GCA_052388255.1 Phycisphaerales bacterium | reverse complement strand
TGGTCCGGGTCGCAGAGCGTGTCGCCGGTGTAGGACTTCTTGATGCCGACCACGGCCACGATGTTGCCGGTGGTGGCCTCTTCGAGCGGGTTGCGGTTCTGCGCGTGCATCTCGAAGATGCGCGACGCCAGCTCACGCTCGCCGTTGCCGGGGTTGATGATGCGCTGGCCCTTGGCGAGCTTGCCCGAGTAGATGCGCATGTACGTGAGGTCGCCGTGACTGTCGGAGACCACTTTGAAAACGAGGGCCGAGAAGGGCGCGCTCGAGTCGTGCGGGCGCGACATCTTGGTCACCTTGTCGTGCGGATCGACGCCCTCGACCTCTGCCTTCTCGGCGGGGTTGGGGAGATACTCGATGATGGCATCGAGCACCATCTGAACGCCGATGTTGCGGAGCGCTGCGCCGCAGAGCACCGGGTTGCAGCGGCGGTCGATCGTGCCCTTGCGGAGCGCGGCCTTCAGCTCAGGCGCGGTGATCGAGTACTCGTCGGTCAGGTACTTCTCGGTCAGGTTGTCATCAAGCTCGGAGGCCTTCTCGACGAGCATGTGACGCCACTCTTTGGCCTTGTCGGCGAACTCCTCGGGGATCTCGATCTCGGTCACGATCGCGCCCTGCTCGCCGGGATCGAAGGCGTAGGCCTTCATCTCGACAAGGTCGATGATGCCCTTGAGCTCGTTGCCCTTGCCGATGGGGTACTGGATGGGGATGGCGTTCGCGCCCAGGCGGGTCTTGATGGTGCTGAAGCTGAACTCAAAGTCCGCGCCGAGCTTGTCCATCTTGTTCACGAAGCAGAGGCGGGGGACGCGGTAACGATCCGCCTGGCGCCACACCGTTTCTGACTGGGCCTCAACGCCTTCTTTGCCGTCGAAGACCGCCACTGCGCCGTCAAGAACGCGGAGCGACCGCTCGACCTCGATGGTGAAGTCCACGTGCCCGGGAGTGTCGATCAGGTTGATCTTGTACTCACGGTCCTTGAAGGTCCACGGGCAGGTGGTCGCGGCCGACTGGATCGTGATACCACGCTCCTGCTCGTCCTGCAGGAAGTCCATGGTCGCGGTGCCTTCGTGCACTTCGCCCATCTTGTAGTTCTTGCCCGTGTAGAACAGGATGCGCTCGGAGACCGTCGTCTTGCCGGCGTCGATGTGGGCGCAGATGCCGATGTTGCGGATGTACGAAAGGTCGGTGGACATGGCGTTCTTTCTGGAGGACGGTTCGAGGGTGGTGGTCATGGACGGGTCTTGCCGGACTGAGCCGCCGGGCAGAAATGCCGCGGCGGCGGATGCGGGGTTACGTGCGGGTATTCTGCTTGCCCAACGCGCCGGGTCCGGAATGGACGCCGGTCAGAAGGGGTTGGTGCTTGGTGATGCGCTGCGAGCGGGTCGGTGCATCTGAGCGGGGGTCGCCCCGATCACCGGGGCGTTCAAACGCGCGGGCGGGCGTTGTCGTCCTCGCTGTCTTCTGCATCGCTCATACGCATACCTATCGAGTCTGATCGGGCGGCGCGTGTTCGCGAATCGATAGCGAATCCGCCCGCCGAATGGGAAGGATGATGTTAGAGAGGACCCGGATATGGGTCAAGAAAAGGGGGGCCCGCCAGACGGCCCAAGGACCCAATCGAACACCGAAAGTCCACCGCAGCGGGCTGGTCGAGCCAGCAAAAACCAGCGACGACTCAGTGCCGGAACGTGATGCGCGCCTTGGTCAGGTCATAGGGGCTCATCTCGACCGTCACCCGATCGCCGGGGAGGATGCGGATGTAGTTCATCCGCATCTTGCCGGAGACATACCCGAGCACGGTGTGGTTGTTGGGCAACTTCACCTTGAACATGGCGTTCGGGAGCGCCTCGACCACTTCGGCTTCGAGCGTGAGTTTGTCGTCTTGTTTGGGCATAGGGATCCGGGAAGGCCGAGGGGAACCGGTCGAACTGCGGGGGGAGAGGGAGGCCGCAAGGAAGGCGGGGACATCGCTCAGCCGCTGAAGCCGAGCTGGCGCGGGCTCTGGATTCGCGGACCCTTTGAACCCTCGCCACCGAGGAAGCCGGCGTAGTCCCGCATCAGGAGGTTCGCCTCAACACGCTGAATGAAGTCGAGCACGACCGACACGACGATCAGCATGCCCGTGCCGCCGATGAACTGGCTGACGTTGTATGGAATCCCCAGCGCCTTGTTGACGACCATGGGCAAGACCGCGATGACGGCCAGCATGGTCGCGCCGACATAGGTAATGCGGTGCATGACGGCGTCAAGATACTCGGCCGTGCGCGGGCCGGGGCGGAGACCCGGGATGAAGCTGCCGTGGTCACGAAGCTGCTTGGCCATTTCTTCCGGGTTGAACTGCACGGTGATCCAGAAGTAGCTGAAGAAGTAGATCATCAGCACTTCGCCCACCATGTACGGGAACTCGCCCTGGCCGAAGTTGGTGCTCAGCCAGTCCACCGATCCCTTGATGATGGTCGCGAATACGCCGCTGCTCTCCCACCCCACCAGGCCGTTGCGCAGGCCTTCGAAGATGATGCCCGGGAAGACCATCAACGTACTCGCGAAGACCACTGGCATGACGCCCGAGTGGTTCAATCGCAAGGGCAGATAGGACCGCTGGCCGCCGAAGACCTTTCGGCCCCGGGTGTGCTTGGCCTGCTGGACCGGGATGCGCCGCTGGGCCACCGTCATGAGCACCGACCCGCCCACCACGGCCACGAAGCCGACGAGGAGCATGATCACGCCAAAGCCGGAGATGGTGGCACGGAAGTCCGCGGGTGCGGGGCCGAAGAAGAGTGAAGTGACCCAGAGCGTGCGGATGGGCGATTGCTGAATGACCTCGAGCAGAGCACCGGGAATCTGGGCGAGAATGCCCGCCATAATGATCATCGATACGCCGTTGCCGATCCCGTGCTTATCAATCTGTTCACCGAGCCACATCAGGAAGACCGTGCCTGCGGTGAGGGCCGCTGTTCCCACGATCCACCACAGGGGGTTGCTCGCCCATTCGGCGTACACCATGTTCTGGGTCGACATGGTCTTGAGCCAGAACGCACCCTGAATCACGCAGAGGCCGATCGTGGCATAGCGCTGCCATTCAAGGATCTTCTGGCGGCCGGTCGGGCCTTCCTCCTGCATTTTCTTCAGCCGCGGCACAGACGTGGCCAAGAGCTGAAAGATGATCGAGGCGGAAATGTAGGGCATGATGCCCAGGCCGAAGATCGTCGAGTGGCTGAAGTTGCCACCCGAGAACATGGCGATGAAGTTGCTGATCCGGGCGAGAGCAGTTCCTTCACCCTGATTCTGGAAGGCCTTGGCCAGTTCCTCCTGGTTCACGCCCGGAAGGGGGATCCAGAAGCCGATCCGGTAGACCGCGAGCAGCCCGAGCGTGAACAGGATCTTGTTCCGCAGTTCCGGGATGCGAAAGACGTTGATGAGCGCTTGAAGCATGTCGAGAACGTTCCGAAGTGTCCGCCAGACGGGTCCCGGCGGTCGCGGCCGGTTGAACAGGAATAGTAGGCAAAGGCGGTGCCGCGCCCGACGCTCGCCGCACACGACAACGCCCGGACGATGAGCCCGGGCGTTGCAGAAATCAGGACTGGATGCCAGAATGTCAGGCCGCTGGCGTGACCCACCCGGAGCGGGGAGGCCTCACCATGCGACGGATCAATCCTCGCCGCCGGAGGCAACGGGCTTCTTGGCCCCGCCGCGCTTGAGCTTCTTGGTCAGGTTCTTGGGCGAACGGTCGTCGCTGTTGCGATCCACGCCGCGGACCTTGTCGCGACGGGTGCCCTTCTCGGTGACGCTGCCGCCAGCATCGGTGATGAGCTTGCGAGCGGAGTCGGAGACGCGGGAGACCTCAACGGTGAGCTTGACGCTCAGTTTGCCCGCCTCGCCCACTTCGCCCAGCACCTTGACATCGCGCGACTCGTCGCGGATGAGACCCGCAGCGATGAGCGTCGCGGGATTCACCGCGCCGCCCTTGGCGAACGACTTGTGGGCAACGATGTCGCGCAGGTTCACGATCCAGAAGTTGACCGAGAACTGCGCGTTCGAGAAGCCGTACTTGCGGATGCGGCGGAAGAGGGGCATCTGGCCGCCTTCGAACGCGGTCTTGCGGGCCGTGCCCGAGCGCGAGCCCGCGCCCTTCTGCCCGCGACCGCTGGTCTTGCCGCTGCCCGAGCCGCGACCGCGACCGACGCGCTTCCGCGCCTTGTACGCACCGGCCAGAGGAGTGATTTCGTGGATCATCATGGGAGTATTCCCGGAAAAGACTTGCGAAAACCGTCGAACGATCAGCGGTCAGAACACACACGGCAGGGGCCTGCGGACCCCGCCCTCGCCCGATGGCCTCAGGCCTTCGGAGCATCGCCCGCAGGAGCCGAGCCACCAGCAGCCGGAGCCGCGGCTGGAGCGTCGCCGCCACCACCGCCGCCACCACCACTGCCGCCGCCACCACCGCCTCCGCCACGGGGGCCGCCACGCGAGCCGCCGCGCCCACCCGGACCGCCACGACCCTTGCGGTCCTGGCCGAGGGTGTTGACGGGGCCCTTGGGCTTGTCGCCGCGCTTGGCGACGGGCATGAAGGCCTTGCCCTTTTCGATCTTGCCTTCGATGATGGTCTGTTCAAGCTTCTGGCTGCGGAGCCCGGCAACGGCCTCGGGCGTGCGCATCTGGCTGATGGCGTCGAAAACGGCCTTCAGCACGTTCATGGGGTTCGATGAGCCATAGGCCTTGGTGAGGCAATCGTGGATGCCAGCGAGTTCCAGCACGGCGCGAACAACGCCGCCCGCGACGACACCTGTCCCCGGCGAGGCGGGAATGAGGCGGACCTTGGTCGCCGCGAAGGTCCCCTCCACCTCGTGGTGGATGGTGGTACCGATGCGCGTGACGTTGGTCAGCTTGCGCTGGGCGTCCTTCTGGGCCTTCTCGATCGACTTGGGAACCTCGGTTCCCTTGGCGTAGCCGTACCCGACCTGGCCGTTGCGGTTGCCCACGACGACAAGGGCGTTGAACGAGAAGCGGCGGCCACCCTTCATCACCGCGGCGGTGCGATAAACGCCGATGGTGGTGGATTCCATCTTCTTTGATTCGTCGAGCAGTTCGGGCATGGGTGTCTCCGTTGACGGCGGGGGGAACAGTCGAGGGGGTCGGGCGGATCACGGGCGGAATCAGGGCCGGGTCAGAACTTCAGGCCTTCCTTGCGGGCGGCGTCCGCCAGGGCCTTCAGGCGTCCGTGATAACGGAACCCGCCACGGTCAAAGGCCACGGCCGTGACACCCTTGGCCTTGGCGCGCTGCGCGATGAGCGTGCCCACGAGGGCCGCGGCGGCGGCGTTGCCCGTCTTGCCGCCCTTGACCTCTTTGTCGGAGGTTGAGGCCTGCGCGAGGGTGTTGCCGGCGAGGTCGTCGATGACCTGGGCGTAGATGTGGTTGAGCGACTTGTAGACGCTGAGGCGCGGCTTGCTGGGCAGGCCGATGACCTTCTTGCGGATGCCGATGTGGCGGCGGTTGCGACGAGCGACTTTGTGCTTGGCCTTGTCCATGGGAACGGTCCGACGAGGGTGAGAGCGGAGCAGGAATCGAAACGAACAGAAAGCGGGAACGCGAAGGAATCAGGCGGTGCCGAAGGCCTTGCCGCTCTTCTTCTTGATGACTTCCTTGAAGTACTTAATGCCCTTGCCGTTGTAGGGCTCGGGCTTGCGGTGGGCCCGCATGGTGGAGGCGAACTGGCCGACCACCTGCTTGCTGGGGCCGGAGAGGCGGACAATCTGCTTGTCCACAATGACCTTGAGGTCCTTGGGGATGTCCATCATGATCGGGTTGGCGTACCCGACGACGAGCTTGAGCTTCTGGCCGACAACGGCGGCCGTCCAGCCGACGCCGACGACTTCCATCTCTTCCTGGAAACCCTTGGTCACACCCTCGATGGCCGAGGCGATGAGGGCGCGGGTCGTCCCCCAGAGCGCGCTCACCTCGCGGTTCTGCGCGTCCTTCTCATCGATCGAACAGGCGATCGACTTCTCGCTCTCCGTCCACTTGACCTTCACCTGGGGCTTGAAGGTGATGGTCTGCACGCCCGCCGAGCCGGTGAGCGTGATCGTGTTGTCCTTGATCGCCACCTTCACGCTGGCGGGGACCGGGATGTGCTTGCGGCCGATGCGGGACATGGGGGTGTTCCAGAGTCAGGGAATCGAAGGTGAGAACACGGTCATGCGGGTGAAGACCCCGCGGATCAGTCAACGATGCAGAGGAGTTCGCCGCCGACCTTCTCGGTGCGGCACTTGCGGTCGCTCATCACGCCGCGCGAGGTGCTGACGATGGCGATGCCCAGGCCCTGCATGGGGCGAGGAAGCTCGTCGACACGCCGGTAGACGCGGCAACCGGGCTTGCTCTCGCGCTTGAGGGTGTTCAGGATCCGCTCGCCCCGAGGGCCGTACTTGAGCTTCACCTTGATCGTGCCCGAGCGGCCGTCATCAATGACGTCGTAGCCGGTGATGTACCCCTCGTCGCGGAGCACATCGGCAATGCCGCGGCAGGCGTGGCTGTTGATGCAGTCCACGGACTTGGCCTTGTTCCGCAGGGCGTTGCGGATGCGGGTGAGCATGTCGGAGATCGGATCGGTGAATGACATGATGGGTTCCGTAGCGGGATCAGCGGGCGGGCGGTCGGGCGGTCGTGGGTCGGCAGCGTGGATTACCAGGAGGACTTGCGCATGCCGGGGATCTTGCCCTCGAGGGCGAGCTTGCGGAGCATGATGCGGCTGATGCGGAACTTGCGGTACACGCCCTTGGAGCGGCCGGTCAGCTGGCAACGGCGCACGGTGCGCGTGCTGTACTTCGGCGGACGGTTGCTTTTGGCGAACTGTGCTTTGGTCGTCATGGGGTGGATCCGGTCAGGGGCAGCGTGTCGCGTTCGTGGTTCAAGGGGTCGGGTGCGCGGGCGGCGGCCGGGTTACTTCTTCTTGCCTTCGGCCTTCTCGTCCTTGCGGAAGGGCATGCCGAGCTCGGCGAGGATGAACCGGCTGACTTCCGGCCGGCTGGAGGAGAAGTTGATGTTGA
>JBQTIJ010000035.1:0-5979 GCA_052388255.1 Phycisphaerales bacterium | reverse complement strand
AAGACCCCGGGGCGCGAACCTCCGCCGCCTCACCATTTGATCGCCCCAACGCCCCCGCAACCCGCGCCGGGGTCGATCGGTGGCCCCATCCCGGCTATCATCTCTCCCGGCTCGCTTCGGTCCTGTTCCGGGCGATGTGGTTCACCATCGGCCGCCCCGCGGCTGAAGTTTCAAGGGTCTCGCCCATGGGCATTCACTACGAGAAGCGTTGGAGCAACCTGAAGCGCAAGCGCAAGCTCGGCTTCCGTGCCCGCATGAAGACCAAGGCCGGGCGCAAGATGATCAACAACAAGCGCCGCGCCGGTCGTTCACTCGATACCGCTGGCCGCAAGTAATCGGTTGGTTCGCTGCCCGTAGGGCCGGCACCCTGGCCGCCCGGCCCGTGGCTTCAAGCCCTGTGCTTTGCGAGGGTCGGTTCCAATACGCGCCTCAATGTTCGCTTTATGTTCGTAGCCGACCGGACCCTGCCGTTTCGGCGATTTGTGCCGCGCACTGCCCCGATCAGCTTCGCAATGCCGGAGCCGCAGGTTCGTTGATCCGATGAGCCACCGATGGCCGGGCGGGGCCAAAGCCCCCGCCGATCTTCCCTTGCGTCACACTCTGCCGGAGCCGCCCATGAACCGTTCGATCTCGAATCTCCGTTCTGCCTTGGCGATCGTCTCGATCGCTGGTGCCTGCTCCTTCCTTCAGGCCGAGCCCCCCAAGGAGGGCAAGTCGGAAGTGCTCGGTGGCCCACCTGTCCGCGAAACCCGCGTCCCGGGCGAGCGCGGGTCATTCGGCGACGGAGCCAACAAACTCCGGCGTGAGGGCGCCAACGAGATCCCGCACCCTGCCTTCATGCGCGCCATCAACGCCGCGCTCGGCGAAGGTGCGCCTGAGGACGTCCGAGTGAGTCCGGAGATTCGCGCTCAGATCATGGCGATCAACGATGAGTTCAGCGCCGCCCAGCGCGAGTACTTTGGCAAGAACAAGGGCGACCTCGAGAAACTGCGCCCCGGTGCGATCAAGGAATCACGCACCCAGGGCAAGAAGCCGGGCAAAGATGCCACGAACAACGGCGCTCCCGCGATGGACGGCGACGGCATGTCCCCCGCCGAACGCGAGGCCATGGCCGAAAAAGTCCGCACCCTGCGCATGAACGCCCCCCAAGCCACCGACGCCCACAAGAAAATCTGGGGGCTTCTCAACGAAAAGCAGCAGGCCGCCGCGCAGGTGAAACTTGACGAGATCAAGGCCAAGTTGAAGTCCGAGCTCGACGAGAAGTATGTCGAGCGCGAGAAGGCCAAACTCGAGCGCGAGAACGCCGCCAAGGAGGCCGCGAAGACCGGCCGTCCCGGCGGCGATGCACCACCCAAGCGGCCCGCTGCCGCCTCGCCCGGTGGTGCTGATCCTGAACGGCGCGAGCGGCTCCTCCGTCTCTTCGAGCGGCTGAGCCCCGAACAGCGCGAACAGCTCCTCCAGCGGCTCGAGGGCCTTGCCAACGGCAACGCCCCCGCCCGCCAGGGCAAGCGCGGCGGGCCCGAACCCGAGGGCGACAAGAAGCCCGCCCCGAACATGGACGAGATCAACGTCCCCCGCTGAAACAGGGGAGTCGGCTCAGTGCCGAGTCCAGAATCGTCCTCGACAATTCTGGAAACCCGCCGTCGATTGTCAACGTAGCTTGATTTGACTCAAGGGGTCGCGCGAAAGCCGGCCCCTTTGCTTTGGTCGTTCCGGACGAGTTCCCGGACCTTGATCGTCCCTTCGCGTCCTATAACCAAATGCGGGCGAAGTTTCCCCGGTCGGATTCCCACCGATTTTGGGTTTTCAACAAAGCTTTTATCGGGTTTGACTTGACAGGCCGATTGTAGTTAAACTGGACAAGATCTCTCTCTCCTCCAGCGGGGCACCGTCTTACGATGGTGCCCTGCTCGTTTTTTGAACTTCATGTTTTTGCCTGTTCAAGAGCGTGCAGAGACGCGGCTTGGCAAGGGCGTCCCTCACTCGTCCCGTGGATTTCGGGACTCCGCCGCCGTCAGTTTCGAGTACAGCACAGCCACGCCCAGCATCAGTACGCCCGTGATGGCAACACTGAGGATGCGCCATAGGGGTTGTACGTTCGCCATGTCGAGCACCAAGATCTTGAGTGCCGTCAGCGAAAGCAACCCCAGCCCCACATACCGCGACCAGGGCGCCCGATAGGCAAACCCCACCACCACCAGGGCCGTCGCAAAGATGGCCCACCAGGTGCTGAGTGCCCCCGCCTCTGCGGTTTGATCCTCGACCAAGGCCCGCGCCCCGCGGATGGCCTCCAGCGACGTCGCCGCAAACAGCAATCCGCCCGCCATCCACACACACACCCACCCCGCCGCCCGCCGCGCTGGAGCCCAATCGATCGACCCATCCTGAAGAACCTGCTCCAAAGAACGAAGGCCCCGAAGCCCGGCGATTGCCACCACCGCCAACCCCCCGACCAAGAGCAACGCGGTGACCATCCCCGGGTGAACGAACCCGGCATCGAAACCGAACCAGACGCCAAGCCGTGGGGTGAGATACGCCACGCCCCATGCAAGGGGCGCGACCGAACCGAGGGCGCAGGCCGCGACCAGCCGGGCGGGGTGCGCTGACCCACGACGCACCAAGACCCCGGCCACGGCGCAGGCACCCCACCAAAGAGCCACTCCGGACCAACCCCAGCGATCATTCCCGCCCAACACCAACCCGGCCCGGCCCGCTTCAACCGACGATACGAGCAGGAGGAACGCGCCACCCACACACCCGGTCGCTACGCGGGCGGACCGGGCTCCTCGGCCGGGCGAAACCAATCGACCCGCGACGACCTGCGCAAGACCAACGCCAAGACCGATGATGAACGCCGCGTGTAGACCCGGTGTGACGGTCGAACCCAGCCACACAGGCAGCGATCCAAATCCAGCTCGCGTCATGGCATTCAGCGACCCCGAGGGTGGCCATTGCCCGAAGGCCACGGTCATGAACGGGATGACCGCCAGCATCGCGGCCGTCGAACCGACAACGCCAACTCGCATTGGCCGCATCCACGGTGCATCCCACCATCTGGCCGCGACCGCAGCGACAAGGCCGATGGCGGCCCAGGTGCCCGCGATCGCTCCAAGGTGAGCATCAGCCGAAACCACGCTCAGCAGCAGGAGCGCTATTCCCACGATACAGGCCACCAACGGCACGACCGATGGCCGCGGCTGTCCCTGGGCATCGGCCCGGCCGCGCCACAATGCCCCGGTAGCGAGCCATGCGAATGCCCCCAGCACGGCCATGAGCATCCAGGCCGAAAGCGGGATGAGCGCAACGGTCTCCATCGAAACCGGTCCTCGCGCCGGGCCTTTGGTCATCGCATCGATCGAGACGAGTCTGCCAGTGGCGAGCGCCAGCACCACAAGGCCATAGAGCCGCAGCCCCCATGAGCCGACCCACCGCCCGGCCACCACCGCCGCGACGCTGACACCAAGACCGACCACCGTCTGGGCCTGACCGCTCACGCCAAGGGCAATCGCCGCGACGAGCAATGAACCCGCCTGCACCATCAACCCGGCACCGAGAAGCTCCCGATCGGTGCGGGGCCGCTGAGTCAGGAGATCAAGCCCCCCCACCAGCACCCACGCACAAAGCAGCGTGACCCCCACACCCGCCGCCGGCGCGAGCCACGCGGGAAAGACAGCCGACTCCGCGAAGACATACGCCATGAAGCCAAAGGTCCACGACGTTGATGAGAAACTCGAGAGCGTCGGCACCGCCCGCAGCGCACCCGCAGGGGTCGCCGCGGCCTCTCGCGAGATCGACCGCTCAAGCTCGGCATCGTCTTCATCGGTGATGCCCTCCATGCGTTCCTGCCCGCGGGCCGCGATGTAGTGCGAGAGGTGAACAAAGAGCCAGGCGGTTGCCAGGAAGACAGTCGCGATGGCCGGCGAGCGGTGACCGGAATCGAGAATCCACAGTGCGCCGATCCCCAGCGAGCCCCACCACGAAACCCGCCCGACCCACCGGAAGTTCCCGCGCCGCCAGGCGGCAAGGGCGAGGCCTGTCGCCAACAGCGTGAGCAGGTACGCCGGCAGGACAATCTCCGAGTCATTCCTTGAACCCACCAAAAACGGCGCGACATACCCGAGCACAATCGCAAGGATCGCGACCGAGGCAAGTTTCGTGCGGGCACCGATCGTCACCCCCATCCCCGCGCTCGCCACAAGCAGCCCGAACCCAACCTCCCGCGAGACCACCTCGAACGCGCCGGCCGCGAACGCGCTCGCAAAGACCGCCGCCACCCCCGCCCCAAAGAGGCCAACCGCGGCCCACGCGTTGATCTTCCGTCGGGCCACTTCGCCCACGCCCACAAACACCAGCCCAAGGAGAGCCGCGAGCAAGCACCGTGCGCCGAAGGGAATCCGCCCGAGCCAGCCGTTGTCGATGCCGAGTTTCAAGAAGAGCCCGATCGCGATCAGGATGAACACGGCCCCGCCAACCGCGGCCCACTTGATCCCCAGCGTCGACTCCCACGTCCGGCTGGGCGGTTCCGGCTCATCCGCAGTGAAGTCCTCAAAGGCCGGAGGCTGGCTCTGTGCCGCAACCGGAGGCGCAACGGGTCCATCCGCAACTGGCGGCGGCACCCTGCGTTCCCCATCGAGACGCGGCAACGGAGGAGGCACCACGGCTCGGGCTCGCGCCAACACCGCCGCCCAGCGCGAAGGACCATCTTCCGTGGCGCTCGCCGCGGCTGGCGGGCTCCCAGCGAGGGGCCACTTCGCAGTCGCCTCGGCCCCGCGGCCGAGAGCCCGCTCGACGCTCTCAAGCCGTGCGGACAACTCATCCAGCCGACGAGCGAGCTCGTTCAGTCGTTCGAGCATGGGTGTCTCCGCGTCCAAACCGATGGGAAGGACCGACGGTCGCGAGTGTACCCGAAGCCGCCTCCCGCCGTGGTTCCTCATACGATCCCCCATGGACATCGCCACCCGTATCGCGCAGTTTGAGAACATGACGCAATCTGACCCATCCAACGAGATGGCCCACTTCTCGCTCGGCTCGGCATATGTGCAAGCGGGGCGGTACGCGGATGCCGCGGAGGCCTACTTGAAGTGCGTGGGCCTGAACAACGCCATGAGCAAGGCCTATCAGCTCGCGGGCGAGTGCCTGATCAAGGCCGGTGACAACCGAAAGGCCACCAGTGTCCTGATGCAGGGGTTCATCATCGCCTCGCAAAAGGGTGACCACATGCCCAAGAAGGCGATGGGCGACCTTCTCCGAGCCCTCGGCGAGACACCTCCTGAACTCGCGCCCGAGATCGCCGATGCGGCGACGGACGAGACCGACACCGGACCGGTCCCCCCCGGGAAGATCCGCTGCCGCCGCACCGGCAAGGTCGGTGCCCGTTTCGAGCGTCCACCCTTCCGAGGCCGCGTGGGTGCCTGGATCGGCGCGAACATCAGCAAAGAGACCTTCGAACTCTGGGTCCGGCAGGGGACCAAGGTCATCAACGAAATGCGGCTCGACCTTTCCCGCGAGAAGGACAGCGAGACGTACGACCAGCACATGTACGACTTTCTGGGTATCGAGGGCGACCTCCTCCGCGAACTGACGAGCCCCCTCCCCGCCTGAGGAGCGTCGCCTTTTCACGGGCGTGCAAATGCACGGCCCGCCGATCGGGTTTCTATACTCCGCCCATGCTCAAACGAACATGGATGTCGCTTGTGCTGGTCGCGGGCCTGGCCGGATGTGACGCGGCCGCCGTCAAACGGGCCGAGCAGAGCGACAGTCTCATCTCGTACTTCTCCCTCACGGCCCGGCCTGTCGATGCCGTCCGCGACATGAACGACCCCTTCGACGCGGGCAAGCGGCTCCGCGGCATGCTCCTCCTCGCCAACGCCCCCTTCGGCGGCGTGGTGGTGTACGTCACGGGATATGTCAAGGCCCTCGGCGGCTTTGAGGGTGAGCCCGCGGACACCGTTTCTGGTGTCCGCGCCATCGCGGCCCGCG
>JBQTIJ010000034.1:0-3090 GCA_052388255.1 Phycisphaerales bacterium | reverse complement strand
GCGTAGTTCATGCGGTCGGCGACCTCGCTGTTGCTCCGCAGGTAGGTGATCGCCGCATGCACTGGGTGGTCCTCGCCGGGACCTTCATCCCGGCCACTGGCCACCAGTTCCTCGAGAATCTCGGTGGCGGCCGTGCGCCGGTTCAGGAGGGCCAACCGCCAGCGCGTGAGCCGCGCGCCCGGCTGCGCGGGGCCGTCGAGGCCGCGCGCCGCCGCGCCCAACTTCTCCATCACGTGGTGCAGATCCACCAAGCGATGCACCGGCATCCCCGTGAACGGCTCGGCCAGGAACCACTCGTCGAGCAACCCCCACATCTCGGGCGCGCCGTCACAGAGCAGGGCGATGTCGAGCGGCTGTTTGGTCAGCAGCGTGGCGACGTCGGCCACCAGGCGGTCCCGCATCCCCAGGACGTCCCCCTCGGGCATGCAGCCGTAGCGGATGGTATGGAGCGCCGCCCCCTGATCATCGTGCAGCGTGACCGTGCCACAGTACGCCATCCGGAACGCGCGGGTGACCGGTCGCTTCGGGGCGTCCTTCCGGGGCCGGCCCACCGGCCGGGGCCGGGGCTCCTCCATCGGCACGCTCACCCGGTCGAGCGAGACACTGACTGAGCGGGCCTCCGGCGGTATCTCATAGGCGTCGATCAAGACGTCCTCGATATCCTGGTGATCCGCGACCGCCAGCGCCCCCACCACATGGGCCACGCGCTCGAAGCTGGAGCGCGAGTACGGCAGGCGCCCGTACTCCCCAGCCGTCGCCACGGCCTCGCGCGAGGGTCCCTGTTGCACCTGGTGGGCCATCGCCCGCGCGGTGCGCGGCAGCCACCCGTCGGCCACCACCCCCGCCCGCAGGCTCACCGGGTCCACCACGCGGGCCTCCGGCTGCCCGCCGCGCGTGCCGGCCTGCCGGTACAGCGACCGTTCGATCGAGACCGACCCGACCAACGTGTGGTACGGCGCGGCGCACCGCCCCACCCGCACATAGCGGACCCCGCCGATCACCGCCGCCGGGACGTCGATGTCCAGCGCCTGCAGAATGCTCCGATGCGCCTCGCGTTCAATCCCGCCCGCCTCGTCGGCGATCGCCTCTTCCACTCGCCCGTAGTCCACCGCTTTGCCTCCGCCCGACGCCGCCACCGTCTTCTG
The DNA here is from genome assembly GCA_052388255.1 of Phycisphaerales bacterium. GTDB lineage: Bacteria > Planctomycetota > Phycisphaerae > Phycisphaerales > UBA1924 > JAEUIX01. The sequence continues at coordinate 1,945 of JBQTIJ010000034.1, read as the reverse complement.
AACCCGCGCCACCATCGCGGCGAACGCGTCCCCGAGCGCTTCCAGACCCTCGGGGATCTCAATCACCCGCTTGGCCATGCGACCTCCTCGCCCTCAGGCGCTACTCCCGCAGCCTGTTGTACGCGATTCGGCCCGCATTTGTCAAGCATCAGAACCACACCCAATGAAGGAGGAAGGAGGAAGGATGAAAAAACCATCGGCCTGCACCATGAACCGTGAATCATCCTCCATTTCATCCTTCATCCTTCATCCTTCATCCTTCATCCTTGCGTGAATCATCCTCCATTTCATCCTTCATCCTTCATCCTTCATCCTTGCGTGAATCATCCTCCATTTCATCCTTCATCGGCCAACTGCCAGTGCCTCAAGGTCACTCAAGTGTCAGCACCTTAAGGTCACGGAATGAAAATAGGGCGCTGCGCGAGCGTGGCTGCCGCCGAGCAGGCCCCCCCAAGTGCGGGGCCCGCGCAGGCGGCGGTGCAATTCAGTGGGGCGTCGGCGCGTGGTGCCGTCGATCACGGCGCGCAAGTGCCACAAAGACACCATGGCGAAAAAACTTCGAGCGAGCAGCGGCGGCGCGAGATAGTCGCGGCCGTGCGGCGTGCATCGTCGCAGCGGCATGTGGCCGGCTGTATCACGTGAGTCTGTGTACGGTGCAGCGCTGGGTCGAGCGCGCGGGTCAGGCCCGGCTCGATCGCGTGGATTGGTCGAGCCGGCCGCCCCGGAACCGGACGGCGCGGCGGACCGCCGCGCTGGTCGAAGCGGCCGTCCTGACGACGCGGCGTGCGCTGGCGGCCAGTCCATTGGGGGAGGTGGGGGCCGACGCGATCTATCGGACGCTGCAGGGCAGCGGCCTGGGGCCGATCCCCTCGGTGCGCACCACCGGGCGGATCCTGCAACGCCAAGGGGTTCTCGATGGCCGCCGGCGGATTCGGCGCCCTCCCCCCCACGGGGGTGGTATCTGTCCCCAGTGGTCGCGGGGCACGCCGACATCGGCAGCGTGGACATTGTCGAGGGTCTGGCGATTCAAGCCGGGCCGGTGGTCGAGGTCCTGAATCTGGTGGCGGTCCAGGCCGGCTTGGTCGCGTCGTGGCCCGCTGCCGACGTCACTGCCAAATTCGTCGTGGCCGCCCTGACGGCCATTGGCGGCAGTGGGGCGTGCCCGCGTATGCCCAATTCGACCACGACACGCGGTTCCAAGGTGCCCCCCAACATCGCGACTGTATCAGTCGGGTCACGCGGTTGTGCCTGAGTCTGCGGGTGGTGCCCGTCTTCGTCCCGCCGCGCGAGTTGGGGTTCAAGCCACCATCGAACATTTCAATGGCCTCTGGCAACAAAAGGTCTGGCAACGCTTTACCATCCCCACCTCGCGGCGCTCCAGGCGACCTCGGCCGCCTATGTCGCCGCCCATCGGCAGCGGACCCAGGCTCGCTGGAACCACGCAGCCGGTCGGCGGGCTGTTCCACCCACGTGGCACCTCGACCTGCAAGCGCACCCGGCCGGACAACTGGTGTTTCTCCGCCGCTCCACCGAGACGGGCAGCGTGTCGCTGCCCGGTCGCACCTTCTCCGTCGATCGCGCGTGGCAGCACCGTCTGGACCGTTATGCGGCGCACGAGAATTCTGTGCTCGTTGCAGTGAAGCGCCGCATAACGGTCTAGCGCGGCTGCGCCTCAGACCAGCAAGCTTGGTTGGGGTGAGGGGGCCCTCGCAGGCTCCGCCTCGCTAGCCGCTTTTCTCAACTGCCCCGCTACGCGGGGGCTAGCACGGCGCGCCCGGCGAGGGAGCGCCGCGGGGCGGAGGCGCCAGGCTCCCTCGATTCAACCCTTCCTCGCGGAGATCCTCTATGAGCTCCCACGACGACCCTTACTGAGTGACCTTGAGGCGCTGACACTTGGTCACCCTTACGTCAAGAAGTGACCTTGAGGCACTGACACCTGGCCCTT
>JBQTIJ010000033.1:0-4676 GCA_052388255.1 Phycisphaerales bacterium | reverse complement strand
CAAACGACTCCCCGCTCGACCCGGTAGTGCTCGTGGTCAGGGCATCGACGGCAAGGTTCCATTCGTTGAACTTCACCTCCGCGGTCCACTGGGCCTCGTCGGTCAGATAGCTGATCTGATCATCGTGAACCAGCAGCGCGACCGACTTGACGGCCTCGGCCGTGCCGTCGAGGATCACGAACCGGTGCTTTCGCGGGACTGAGGTGGTGAACTGCGGCCGTCGCTTGGCGATCTCCAGCCGGTCGATTAGCGAGCTCAACGAGGGCATGGGCACCCCCTGCGGCGGCTCGAAGTTGATCGGCCCGATCGCCACACCGCCCACGAACTCCTGGGCCGTGGCCGTCAGGTTCGGTGCATCGAGCACCTCCGCCAGCCGCGCCGTGACGATCGGCCGGGCCGGCACATTCCGGAGTTTCGGATCGTTCGGGCCTTCGGGGCGGATCTCTGAGCCCGCGAAGGGGAGCTTGGGGAGTTGCGGGAGTTTGTCCGCGAAGACCTCCGCCACCGCGGCCTGCACGACGTCGCGGTTCTGGATACTCGACTTGATCACAAATGTGCTGGACGTGACTCCATCGGCCTGGGGGTTGACGGTGATGATCTCCGCCTGTGCCAGTTCGGATTCGAGCCGTGCCTGCGCGATCGCCCGCGCCAGCTCGGCCTTCTTGTCGTCGTTCGTTTCCGTGCGGAGCGCTGCCTCGCTGGCCCGCAGTTTGGCGGCCCGGCCCGCGGCGAACGCCTCGAGTGACTCCTCAACCTCGGCCCGCTTGGCGAGGATCGGCTGGTCACCCTTCTTGAACGTCACGGTCACCTTCGTGCCGCTGAGGAACTCGGTGTCGAGCAGTGCTGTGCCGCGATAACTGATGGCCAGGAGACTCGCGACCGTCAGGACCAATGAAACAGTGGCAAAGTGCCAGCGGTACTTCATCCAGTCAATCGTGGGGGAGAGGGCCCGCTGCAAGGCGGGAATGGCCATCGGAAGCATCGACATCTTCCGCCACTTCATCTTGTCCACAAAGAACGTAAAGAGGAGGCGGGTGACATATAGCTGGCAGAAAAGCGTGGTCAACGTGCCGATCGTCATCGTGATGGCGAAGCCGCGGATCTCCTGCGTGCCGAAGAACATGAGCACGACGCAGACGATGAGGTTGGTCAGGTTGCCGTCGATAATCGACGAGAGGGCCCGCTGGTAGCCAAGGCGGACGGCGGTGCGCAGGTCGGCCGCGTTCTGCTGCATCTCTTCGCGCATGCGCTCATAGATGAGCACGTTGGCATCGACCGCCATGCCGAAGGTAAGGATGACCCCGGCGATGCCGGGCAAGCTGAAGGCCGCCTCCTTGATCGACATCACCGCGAGGATGAAGAGCCCGTTGAGCACGAGCGCCAGGACGGCGAACACGCCCCCTGCGAAGTAGTAGACGATCATGAAGCCCGCGACAACGACGAACGAGATCACGCCCGCCCGCAGACCACGGTCAAGGTTGTCGCGCCCGAGCTCGGGCCCCACGGTGTTGTCGCTGATCGGATCGGGCGAGATCTTGGCCGCGAGCGAGCCCGCGTTGAGCACCCGCACGATGTAGTTCACCTCCGTCAGGGTGAACGAGCCGGTGATGCGGCCCTCAGAAGTGATCCGGCTTTGGATCGACGGGGCCGTCACGACCTCGTCATCAAGCAGGACGGCCATCGCCGAGCCGCGGTTGGCGGAGGTCAACTGTCCCATGCGGTCGGCGCCGAGCGTGTCCATGGAGAACGCGATCGCGGGCTTGCCGAACTCGTCAGGGATGGGCTGGCTGCCCCGGAGTTTCCATTCGCCCTCGGCACTTGTCAGCCGCTTCTTGTCGTTGCCGCGCCACGGCGTGTCGTAGCAGAGCATGTAATGCTCGTTGTCGTAGCGCTCCACGATGTACTTGCCGGAGTTCGCGAAGAACGCCGCGGGATTCTCATCGAGCAGTTTCAGTTCTTCGTTGCTCCCGTACCACGATTCGAGCTTGTTCAGCTTGAACCAGCGGTAGGTATCGCTGCGCACGTTGCGCGGCCCGCGCTGCTGCAGTTCCTGGCGCAGCCGTGACTCCTCCGTCACCGCCCCGGCCTTGGGCGCGATGCGGAAGGTCAGTGTTCCTGAGGCCCGCATGAGCCGCTTCAGGTCCTCGGCGTCGTCAAGGGTTCGACGGCTGGTGCGAAATGACTTCCAAGCATTGGCCACTTCGTCGATCTGCTTGGCCGCCGAGGCGTGCGTCGCCTTCAGGCGGTTGATGGCCCGGGTCCGTGGGCTCTCGATCGATTGCTCGACTTTCAGGTCGTCCACGTACTTGCGTGCGTTGTCCGGCAGGGCCAGTGCCCTCCGCACCTCCGCCTCCGAGACCGAACTCTGGAGCGCCAGGTCGCGGGCCGTGACATACTCCGACATCGCCACGGCGGGTGCCGCGGCGGCGTTGTCCAGTCGGCCCTGTGCCTCTACTTGAGCTGCGGTCAGCCGGTCGATCTCTTCCTTGGGGGCCTGGGCTTTCTGTGCTTGATCAAGGAGCGAGCCCGCCTGTTCCACGGCGGTCTGCAAGGGCACCATCGCGGCGGCGAACTCGCGTCGCTGCACGATCGAACGGTCGTACGCGGCCGCGGCATCGGCAAGGAGTTTCGACCGGGCGGCGTCGCCCCCGCTGAGCAACGCCAGTTCCGCCGTCCGGTCGGCGGAGGCCATGGTGCGTTCGAGCTGATCAACGCTGATGGTCGCAGCGCTCAGGGCCTTGAGCTTCGCCTCAAAGTCCGCGCGGGCGGCTTTCGCATCCGCCCCCGGAAGGGGCATCGTGATCTCGATGCGGTTGCCGCTCTGCACTTCGATCTGGATATCCATGATGCCGTCGGGATCGAGCCGACGCTTGAGCAGGTCAACCACGGTCTCCATGATGTCGATGTCCGACCGATCGGTCGAACTCACGTTCACCTGGTACACCAGCGAGGTGCCGCCCTGGATGTCTTTCGCACCCTTGAGCTTGGTCTGCGGCGGCCAGATCGACGCGATGGCGATCAGCGTCAAGGCGAGAACGAGAACGATGTGACGGTACAGGTGACGCATGGTGAACCGAGGTGCAGAACCGAGGTGAAAGCCAGAGAAATCGCCGGGCAGAGACCCCCGGCTGGTCGTTCATCCCCGCGCTGCCCTTCGGCCACGCGATGGAAACCCCTCCTCCTGTCGAAACCCACCGCTTGAGCCCGCGCGGGAACCCCGCGACGGGGTTCAGGCGTTGACCGCCTCCTTCGCGGGCTTCGCTTCGGTGCTTGAGGCCACCGTCGCGCTCCCGGACTTCTTCACGATCTGCTGGACCGCGTTTCGCGTGAAGCGGATCTTGGTATTGCTGCCCTCATCGGTCCGCAGGACGAGCTCGTCGTCGCGGAGTTCGGTGATGGTCCCGATGATCCCGCCCATGGTCATGACCCTGTCGCCGTTGGCGAGGGAGGTCAGCAGTTCCGCTCGCCGCTTCTTCTCTTTGCGGCCTCCGAAAATGCTCGTGAGCAGCAGGAACCCGACCATGACGATCATGATCATGAAGATCGGGCTGTCGAAGAGCCCCATTGGTTTCGCCGGGGCGGCCGCGGGTGAGGGCGCGGGGCCGGGTGCGGCGGTGCTTGGGACCGTGACCGGCGGGGCACCGATGGTGCCGCCCTGCTCGGTGCCGGGGACAGTGGCTGCCTTCTTGACAGGCGCGGAGGTGCTTTCATTCTGGGCCGGAACACCGATTAGGAGCACACCGCTGAGAACGCTGTTCATCTTCACCTTTCGAAGGGGACACGGGGCCACAAGCGCCCTGGGGTCGTTTCCGATGCCTCCACACCCGATCGGGCATGACGGCGATCGCCACCCGGACGCAGGCCCGGGCGCGAACAAGTCCCGATCTTAGGTCGCATCGGGGCTTCTTTCCGAACAGCCAGAGGCAAACGCGGGGCCAATCAGCCCTTCACCGGCCACCGGGAACCGCCTCACCAGGTCCTGCCATGCCCCGAGCGCCCCGGACGCGGATTGCCGGATGGCCCCTCGGATGCCCTCCATGAAGCGCTGAAAGTGCCGCAGGTTGTGCATGGTCACCAGCATGGGTCCGAGCATCTCGCCCACCATGAAGAGGTGCCGAAGATACGCCCGGGAGAAGACACCCCCTCCCGAGGGTCGGCAGGCCCCGCAGTCACATCCTTCCTCAAGCGGTCTCTGGTCCTCGGCGAAGTGGGCGTTGCGCAGCCGGAGTTGTCCAGTTGCGGTGAAGACGCTGGCATTCCGCGCGTTGCGCGTGGGCAGCACGCAATCGAACATGTCCACCCCACTCAGCACCGCCGCGAGCAGGTCGCGTTCATAGCCCACACCCATGAGGTAACGGGGTTTTGCCGTCGGCAGGAGCGGCGCGGTGTGCGCCACGACCCGGGCAATATCCGCGAATGTCTCGCCCACCGCCACGCCGCCGATGGCATATCCCGGCAGGTCGATGGCGCAGATGCGCTCGGCGGACCATCTCCGTTGGGCGAGATCGGCCCCGCCTTGCACAATCCCAAAGAGGGCCTGTTCACTCGCCCGGGCGTGGGCCTTCTTGCAGCGTTCCAGCCAGCGCACCGTCCGCTCGTTGGCCTCGAGCAGTCGCTTCCCGTGGTCGAAACTCGCGTGGCGCTTCTTGTCGCGTGTGATCGCTTTGGCCAGGCGC
>JBQTIJ010000032.1:0-8105 GCA_052388255.1 Phycisphaerales bacterium | reverse complement strand
GCCCGGCTGGGATTCGTACATGCCGATGGACGCGGGTTCCACTTCGTGCGGCTTGATGGCGCTGTCCGCGTGGCCACCGAGGTCGCGCCCGAGTGGTCCCTCCCCCTCCCCTGAGCGTAGGTGCTCGGGACCTGTGGACCGCTCAGGGGAGGGGGAGGGACCACTCGGGCGCGACCTCGGTGGCCACGCGGACAGCGCCATCAAGCCGCACGAAGTGGAACCCGCGTCCATCGGCATGTACGAATCCCAGCCGGGCGGGGACGTGGGCCGTCTGGCGGAAATCGATGACGCTGGCGGTGCGCGTGGGGGGTGGTTGGTCGGGGCCAACCGGCGTGGGCGCGGAATCGAGCAGCAGAGGGAGGGTGATGTCGGCCGCGCGGTCGAGGGCGATGTGGGCGATCGAAAGCGCGGGGGGCGTGGGCACGGTGTCGTAGTTGTCGCGGTCGGTGGCGAACCCAGCGTGGCCGGTCGCGTTCATGGCATACGTGCGGAGCATCTCGCGTCCGAGGGTGGCCTGTGTCTGCGGGCAGACGAGCACGCTGGTGGGGTCGTAGAGCTCGGTATCGAGGGTGCCGAGGCGGCCGGAGGAAGACTGGACGACGAGGGCCCAGTTGGGGAGGGCGTTGTATGGGCGGCCGATGGCGGGCGCGTAGCCCTTGTGCTCGTTGGCGTAGGCGGCGCAGATGGTGTAGATCTGGCGCTGGTTGCTCCGGCAGACGGCCTCGCGACCTGCCCGGCGGGCCTTCTGAAGTGCGGGAAGGAGAATGCCCACGAGCAGCGCGATCACCGCGATGACGACCAGCACCTCGATGAGAGTGAACGCCCGCCGCATGGACTGCCCTTTGAGCATGAAGGGTAGTGGGGCGGAGGGGGCACGGGTGCGCGGATGGAGGTCACGGGGGGCCGGCGGGGGCATCGGGCAAGAGGGAAATCGCTGGGCGGCGGGAGAATTTCTCCGCCGGATCATGACGGGCGACCGCCGGGGCCGCATCTCTTTCTGGCGGCCTTGAGAACGTTGGTTGGTGAACACACGGGACTCCACTCTGTCACTGACGCGGCACGCGTTTGCCTTGTAGGCACTCGCGTGCTTTTTTCATAGGGGTGCCGGTGGCGGGGCGGGGGAGAGGCAGCGGGAGGGGCATGGGGTTGGCGTCGTGACCTATGATCGGGGGTTCGAAGTGTCGGGGCCGATGTGGTTTCGACCGGACAGGCAAGTTCAGGATGGCGCGCCGTGGAAGTCTTGCAGGCCACGTAAAAAGCAAGGCAAACAATAACTGCCAACAACAGCGGTTATCGCCTGGCGGCCTGATAAAGGCCGTCGAGATCCGGTGACAGCGGCCCGACGGTCGCCGGGTCTATAAACTTCGGGCTGGCTCGCCGGCGGGGTCCCGGGGACGCGAGCGAGAAATCACTGGGACATAGGAACGAGACGAGTCTGCCGTGGACGCGTCCGGACCGAATGCAATTCAACGGCTACGCGCGTAGAGGTCTTGGGCAGACTGTTCCGGCACGGGGGTTCGATTCCCCCCGGCTCCATTGTTCTGAGGGATTGGGGCTTGCGGGCAGAAGCAGCGAGCCCCGGAGGGGCGCGAAGTTTCGCGCTTGGGCTCGCGGCGCGATGGAGTGCTTGGCGAGGGTGCGGGTGGGGCGGCCCCAAGGCCTCGATAAGGAAACGCGGAGCAGGCCAGGACCACGGCCCCTTTTCGGCCCGGGTGTTGATCCAGCGGGCCTTGGAGACGGCGGCCTTGCTGCCTTCGCCGGCCTTCGAGTCGGCGCAGAAACTCAGGCGGCTCGCCATGGTCAGGAAGGCGAGCGCGACGGGGAGTTCTGTTGTGCGCGGGCGCGCCCGTTACGGCGCGGGTGGCGGATCGCTCGGCCACGCCGCCAGCGCGCATTCGAGTTCAGCGATCAGCGGCGGGACCTCCACCGTGAGGGCGTTCCACACCCTCGCCGGGTCGATGGTGTCGTAGCCGTGGATCAGCCGGTTGCGGATCTGCCGGATGCCCCGCCAGTTGATGGCCGGGATGCTCCGTTGTGTGTCCTCGCTGACCTTGGTGGAGGCCTCGCCGATGACCTCGATCGACTTGACGACCGCCAGCATCCGCACTTCATCGGCGGCCAGCCCTTGGAGAGTCAAGCCCGCCGCGATGCGGAGCGCACGCCGGGCCGATTCGACCATGTGGGTCAGGCGGACGCGGTCCTGCCGGAGTGCATCGGCGGCGTCACGCGGCATGGAGGAGTCTCGCGTGCGTAACGACTTCATCCCGGAAGTAAGTCGAGAGCTCGGCCGCCGTTCGCAAGTCAACCGCCCGACCGATCGCCTCGGAAAGGTCGGCTTCCATGCTGGCCATCCCGAAGAGCCCGATCCGCGCCGCTGGAACGAACTCCACCAGCATGTCCACATCGCTGGTCGGGCGGAAGCCGTAGCGACCATCCGGTGAGGGGTCGCTCAAGATGCTACCAAACAGCGAGAGCTTCGCCGCGCCGTAGCGGCGGCAGATCTCGGCGATCCGGTCCATCGGGAATGTCACGCCATTGATCAGCATGTTCAGCCCGATCGTATCGGGCCTCTCTACGCCGGTCATGCCGCCACCGTCGCCGCATGCCCGGGGTTGGCGCCGCCCTCGCCGGGCTTGAACTCGGCCTCAGCGGCGGGGCGGAGACTCGGCTCGGTGGTCGGGGTCAAGAACGCGAGCGCGGCGGGGAGTCTCGTTGTGCCCGGGTGCGACCGTCACGGCGCGGGTGGCGGATCGCTCGGCCACGCCGCCAGCGCGCGTTCGAGTTCGGCGATCAGGGGCGGGAGGGCGAGCTCGACGGTGGCCCACACGATCGCGGTGTCCACGGTGTCGTAGCCGTGGATGATGCGGTTGCGCATCCGCCGCACGGCCCACCAGTCGATGCCCGGGAGGCGGGCTCGGGTCGGCTCGCTCACCTTGGTCGATGCCTCACCGACGGTCTCGATGGCCCGGAGCACGGCGGGGAGGAGCAGTTCGTTGCGGTCAAAGTCCGCAGGCGTCCGGCCGCCGCAGAAGCGCACCGCCTTGTGGGCCCACTCCAGCATGTGCGTGAGCCGGACGCGGTCGTCGTTGGGGTTCACGGCGGGGTCACGCGGCATGCAGCGGCCTCGCGGTGGTCATCACTTCATCGCGGAAAAGCCGCGAGAGGTCCCCGGCGGTGCGCAGGTCCACATCGCGGCCGATCAGCTCGGAGAGCTCCCCTTCCATCCGGGCAAGGGTCAGGAGCGTCGGCCTCGCCCCGGGAAGGAACTCGACGAGCATGTCCACATCGCTGGTCGGGCGGAAGCCGTACCCCCCTTCGGGCGTGGCTTCACGAAGGATGCTGCCAAAGAGCGAGAGCCGGGCCACAGCGTGGCGGCGGCAGAAGGCCGCGATTTGGTCCTCGGGGAAGTTGACGCCATTGATCAGCATGTTCAGCCCGATCGTATCGGGCCTCTCTACGCCGGTCATGCCGCCACCGATGCCGCACACACGGGGTTGGCGCCGCCCTCGCCGGGATTGAACTCGGCCTCAGCGGCGGGGCGGAAACTCGGCTCGGTGGTCGGGGTCAAGAACGTGAGCGCGGCGGGGCCTGCGGGCGCGGGCTGTGCTGCTGGGTGGTACCCTCCAGCGGCGAAAAGAGTCGTCCAAGGACCATCACCAATGGGTTTATTCTCTTCTACCGATGACGTTGCGGCGGCAGCGCGGATGCGCCGCATCGAAGGCAAGCTCGACGCCATCATGGCGCACCTTGACATCCACCTCCCCGACGACGGCATGGACGACATCCGTGCGCTCATCGCCGCAGGCAAGAAAATCGAGGCGATCAAGGAGTATCGCTTGAGGACGGGTGCTGGTCTGGCTGAGGCGAAACTCGCCGTAGACGGCGGTTTGTAATACAGCGCCGGCTTCGCGGAATCGACGCGAGGTCACGCCACCACCGTCGGTCCTGCGGAGGGCGTATCAAGGCCTCATGCCGCGACCGTCGCCGTCGTCACCTCCGGCCACGGCCCCTTCGCGCAGCGCGAGTTGACCCAGCGGGCCACATAGACAGCGGCCCCACCATTCTGCCGCCCACGCCGGGTTTGGAATCGGCCTCACCTCTTGGCGCGGAGACTTGAGCGTGTGGTCTTTGTCAGGAACGCAGGCGCCGAGACCCGTGCGGGTTACTTCGCGTCCTTCTTCCGCATGGCCATGAGGGCCATCGGTCCGGCGGTGACCCCCGCGACGATGGCGGCCACCATCGCCGCGTTTTGTTGTATGCCCAGGAGTTTGAACACGAGCACGACGACAACGGCGACCACGATCGCGACGATGACGATGCGAAGCAGGTACTGGCCGGTCATGCGGGCCTCCGGAGGATTCGAGACGACGGGCACGATATGTGCTGCCGGGTCGCTCGTCGAGGTGCCGCGCAGCGTGATCCCTTCCTCTGCCCGGTCGGCGTTGGTCGTCTGGGGGTACCCCTGCACGAGGTTCGTCACGGGCCGGGCGTGCTTCTCCGGCACCGCCCGGGCCGCCTCCTTGGTGTTTTCCCTGATGGCATACCGGCCCGGTTTAGGGACCAGCTCCCCTGCCGATCATCCTGTATCATCATCTCTCCAACCCAAGGTGGGGAGGGTCTGCCCGAAGGGCGGCCCCGATGAGGCGCACGTTTGTAGAGGAGAGAGATCCGTGAACAAGAGCACTTTTGTCGCGTCGGTCCTGGTGGTCTGTGGCGCGCAGGCGGCGTTGGCCGACGTGGTCTTCGACAGCGCCAGCGGCCAGTACCGCTATCAGGCCACCCTCGGGGCCGAGGCGGATGTCTTGAACGTGAACGTGCTGACGCCGATCTCCGCGACCGGCCCGGCCTTTCCCGGCACGCTGGGGGGCGGCTTTACCGGGGTGTTTGAGAACACCGGCACCACGTTGGCCAACGGTGACTTCGGGGTCGCGATCCTTGAAGATGTCCGCATGGAAGCCATCACCAGCAACGCCTCCTCGAGCGGCTTCCAGCTCGATGTCAGCGGGCGTGCCCGGGTGGAAGAGATCTACCGCTTCGGCCCGGCCGGCGGCGGCGGCTCGGTGACGGCGACGCTGACCTACTTGTTCAGCGTGGATGTGGCCACGCCGTTTACGCTGACCTACGCGGGCGACTTCGCCGGGATCAGCAACGCGATCCGCTTTGACCGCAGCAACGGGGCTTCGATCTTCCTGTGGACGTTCTTCAGCCCCGCGGGTCCCCAATCCGGTACGGTGACGGGCGTGATGGCCCCCGGGCAGTACCGCCTGTTCGTCAACCAAGCCGCCCAGGACAGTCTCCCCGGCGCCTACGCCACGGACCTCACGCTGACGGTGGGCGTGATCCCCGCGCCCTCGGCCCTCGGTGTGCTCTCGCTGGCGGGGCTGTGTGCCCTGCGGCGCAAGCGCTGATCGGCCGGGCCGCATCAGGTTCGGGCCGACCCGCCTGAGTTTCGCGTCACGGCGACAAGCAACTCGGCTCGGCTGTGCACGCCAAAGTGCCGGTAGAGCGTCTTGACATAGGTGTGAACGGTGTGCGGCCGAAGCCCGAGCTTGGCCGCCACCACCTTTTCGCTGTCGCCCTCCATGAGGCACGCCAGCACCTTGCGCAGGCGGAACGGCACTTCCGCGAGGGCATTTTGCGGCCGCGATTGGGGCGGGCTCCACACGTCCTTCAGCAGCGGCCGCAGGCCGTGGAAGGTGGCCAAGAGCAGCCCGCAGTCGAGATCCGTGAACGCGGCCGCGCGCCATGGGCGGTTGGCGCAGACGCTCAGGCCGCGCACGGGCGTAGACGCCTCGGCCGCTGCGCGAGGCCCGGCGCCTTGGTGCTGCGCCATGGCGTCGGCGTTCATGGTGTCGAGCACCGGCATGGTGACATAAATCGCCGAGTCCATCCCGGCCCGGCGGCGGAAGGTCTTCACGTGCGCACTCGCGTACCACGCGGCATCGTCCACCAGTTCATGGCGGATGGCCGATCCCGGCCCGGGGACGCGGCCCGCGCGGACATACGCATCGAGGAAGGGATCGGCCGCGTGGTGGTCGCTTTGCACATACGCCTCGCGGGCGGCCCGCTGCCGCGGCTCCCAGCGTCCCACCTCGATGACCCGGAGGATCCGAAGGCCCTCGGGCACGCCCGCCTCAAAGAGCGTCATGAACCCGCCGATCGACCCGATCCGGTCGAGCACCGCGCCCAGGATGCTGACGACCTGCACCGTCGGATCGCTCGCGAGCGCCATGCCCCGGATCACGTTGCCGATCATCCAGCCCGCCTCATCGTGCGGCAGCGTTCGGATCGGCGCGGGGTTGGTGGGTTCGGGCTTGCTCCTCCGCGCTGCGGCCCGTGGCGCTCGATCGTCCTGATCGACCTTGCCAGCCCGAGGCCACAGCGCGGGCCGGGCCGCGGCGGCCGTGCGTGATGGGCTCGATGACTGTTCAAATGCCGATGCCATGTTCAGTTCCTTCGTGGCCGGTCGTGCGCATCCGGCGGCCCACGACGCTTCCTTTGCCGCCGCCGCCCTCCCGCCACCCGATCGCTCCGCGCGATCCCACGGCCGAGCACTGAGCGTCCGTTCCGTTCACGCCGCGACCGTGGCGCTCGCCGTGTCGCTCCACGGCCCCATCGCTCCGCTCGTGCTCACCCAGCGCGAGAGGTCATGGGCCTGCATGCCGCCCTCGCCAGACTCGAACCTCAGCGTGGTCTCGCCGCGGGTGACGCTGCCGATGGAGCGGTCGTCGCTGGGGTTCGCGGGTGCGGGGCGCCCCCGCGCGGCGAGCGCGGCGGGATCGCTCCGCGAACGCCAACCGCCCCGGCGAGTTGCAGGGGCGGTTGGCCGAGTCGGTTGGATGGAATCGAAGCGTGAGGCCGCACCGCCATGCGCTCAGGCGGCGATCGTCGCCTGGGCCTGCTCGCTCCACGGCCCGCGTTCGCCCGTGGGCGAGACCCAGCGCATCCAGACGTAATTCGTCTTCCCGCCATCGGCGGAGTCGAAGTTCATCACGTACGGCGCGTTGGTATCGACCGCGACGAATCGCAGTTCGGTTTCGCCCGCCGGGGGCGTGGTGCCGACCTTGTTCCAGATCTCGACCCCGAGCGTCCCCGCGGGCTTGGCCTTGCGGGTCGGCGTGGCCGAGTCCACGAAACGCAAGACCTGCTGGAGGCGGTTGCCGCACTCGATCGAGCAGATGGGCGCGGTGGTCGGCGCGCCGATCGGGCTCGGTGCCTGCGCGACGGTGATGCCGAGCGACGCCTTCTCGGCATCGCTCACGACCGCCGACGCCTGCAACCGGCGCACCAGGGGCCGGATCGCCGCGACATACGCGGCCCGGGCTTCGTCCTTGGTCTGCTTGGCGGCCTTGGCGGCGTTGACAGCGGCGACGTGGGCCGTGAACCCCGTGCTCTACGCCGTCTGCCCGGCCGTGATCGGTGCCATGTCGGCGGCGACCAAGCCGAGCGCGGCGAGATTCGCGTTGGCGTAGGTCACAAAGTTCGATTGCCAGGCCTGAAACGACGCATCGGGACCGGGAATGTAATCAGCCATGATTCTGTTCTACCTTCTATGGATTCGGCGGCTTGCTCGATTTGCCCTGCACACGCTGCGCTCGGGCGCCCACCCGCTACCCAAGCCGTCAATCGGCACGCGGGGGACACTGGATGGCGCATCGACTGGTTCCGCGCGCGACTTCACTTGGGCGGAGGAGTTTCGCCGCAGAGACACGGCGCACCCCGAGATGACACAGAAGGAAGAAGGAGCGCCGCCCGATCTTCGCCGTACGCCGCCCCCTCCTCGCCGCGTCCCGCGCCTTCCGCGCGGGGTGCCGCGCCTTCCTCGCGGGGTCGCGCGCCTTCCTCGCGGGGTCCCGCGCCTTCCTCGCCCCAGCGGGGCGACGGGCTGTAGCCACGGGTGGAGCGGGCCCGGGGCGCAGCCCCGGCGAGCGCAACCCGTGGAGAGCGTGAATCCGATCGGCCCGCCCCGGCAGGGGCGGAGGGGTGTAGCCACGGGTGGAGCGCAGCGCAACCCGTGGAACCTCGGCGCATCACCGTCCCGCCCCGGCAGGGGCGGAGGAATCTCACAGGGCACGGTTGACGACACGCGCGGGGGAGATTCCTCT
>JBQTIJ010000031.1:0-3063 GCA_052388255.1 Phycisphaerales bacterium | reverse complement strand
TCGGGAGCCGCGGTGCTCGCCCACTTCGCGGGGTCGGTCAGGTCGGCGTCGCGGTCGCGGCAGAGCACGCCCCCCAAGAAGCCGGGGCCGGTGACACCGGGGGCGTGGTGGATGAATGTCTCCTTCAACCAACTGTCCGTCCCGCGGGCGGTGCCGATGCGGCGGCCCTGGCGGTCGAGCATCAGCGCGAAGACCGGATCGTTGCTATCGACCACGCCATCGGGGAGACCGGTGTTGCCGCTCGCGCTGGTGTCGAGTTGTTCGGTGATGCGCCTGCTCATGCCGTCGTACCTGAAGTTCGCCTGCACAGCATATGGGGTTGTGCGGTTCTTCACCTGTACCAACTGGCACCAGGGGTTGTAGGAGTAGAGGGCTCTCACGGCTTGGGCTCTTCTGGGTTCGATCCGGAGGGATCACTGTGGAACGGCGTGCCGCATTCCGGGCAGGGGACGGCTGAGAGGCCTGAACGCGAATACCCGCACTTGAAGCAGCCGCGGCGGCGGCTGCGCACCCTGAGAACAACGGCCCGTGCCCCGAGGGAGGCGATGTAGGCCACGGCGGTCCCCCCGTCAGCATGCTTCGGGGCGTCGTCGAGAACGTTGGTCGCGGGCAGGATGAGTCTTGGGGGGACGCTACGTGCAGCCCTTCGGGCTGCGGAAGGTATTGCGCGTCGGTCCGGGGGTGTCGTCACAGAGCTCCTCCACCCCCGGCTACGTAAGGTACAGCCCTTCGGGCTGAAGAGGGGGACGCCGGGTCGGCTTTGGTTACGAAGGGCAGGGCTCTTCGAGCGGAGGAGATCGGCGTCGGGTTGGTTGTTGGTTATGAACGGCACGGGTCGTCGAACGGAAGAGATTGACGTCGGGGCGCGGGGTCGTCGGGGACGTTTGTAGCGGTCGGGATGAATCTTGGGGGGACGCTACGTGCAGCCCTTCGGGCTGCGGAGGAGTGTGCGCATCTGTCCGGGGGGGGCGTCACAGAGCTCCACCACCCCCCGCTACGGAGGGTCAGCCCTTAGGGCTGAGGAGAGGGACACCGGGTCGGCGTTGGCTACGAAGGGCAGGGCTCTTCGAGCGGAGGAGATCGGCGTCGGGTTGGTTGTTGGTTATGAACGGCACGGGTCGTCGAACGGAAGAGATGGACGTCGGGGTGGTCGTTCGTGAAGGACGGGACGGGCATTCGGGACGAGGAGTGTGTGTCCGGGGAGGCGAGGATTGAAGGGGCGATCCGGACGAGTCGCCTGAAAGACGCTGGTCACTCCGCGAAGCGTTCCCGACGTGAGTAAGAGCAAACGCCGCGGCCGTCGAAGTTGGCTGGTCGGAGCCAGGCCGATCGCGCACCATGGTGAACCTCCGGTTCAATGGTCAAAAACAGACTCAGACGTCGCGGCTGCGCAGCCCATATCGGTTAGGGCTCAAAGAACATTGCAAGGTGCGCGGAGTGGTGAGGGCTTCGGCCCGATGCGTGTTTGATTCACATCGCCCGGAAGGGCGATGCCACGGGTCAATCTTCGGCGTCCTCGGGGATGGTGGCTTCATCGGCCTTGGCGAGGAGGGGGCCGAGGTGGCCGAGGGCTCGGGAGACGAGTTGGCCGCGGTTGGTGGCGCCGAGCTTGCGGTGGAGACTTTTGACGTGGTCGTGGACGGTGTAGACGCTGCGGTGGAGTTCACCGGCGATGACGGGGACCTTCTTGCCGGCGACGAGTTTCCAGAGGATGAGTTCTTCGCGCGGGGTGAGCCAGGAGTGTCGGCTGGCGGGGGCGGAGCCGACGGCCTTGAGGTAGCGGGAGGCGACCATGGGGAGGACACTGGCAAGGACGGCGCTCGTGCGCTGGGCATCCACGGACTGGCTGTGAGGGACGGCAACTTCTGCGATGAGGACGCGGGTGTTGCCGCGGGGGGCGGGGGCGAGGCCGATGGCGGCGAGCTGGACTTCGCCGGGCTGGAGGGCGTCAAAGCGCTGGTTGAGCGGGGGGGCACTGCGCTTGGCGGTCGAGGGGGTCAGGCGGTGGGCCTCGACTTGAACCTGACCCTGGGAGAGGGGGCGGACGTCCCAGCCGAGGGAGTGGCCCTCGCGGAAGGACTCGCGGAGGATGCGTGGGTCGAGGGCGGTCGCATCGTGGCCTGCGGTGCTGGCGCCTGCGGCTTCGAGCTGGACGATGGTCGAGCGCGGGTCGAGGGTGGCGACGGCGACGGTGCAGCAGGCGTGGGGGTGGAGGCGGGTGAGAGCCGCGGCGGCACGGTCGCACCAATCAAGGATGGCGACGCCGGGGAGTTGGCAGATGCTCTCAGTGACTTTCGCAGACAGGGCCGCAACCGCTTTCATGGGTCCTTCCTTTCACAGAGCCGGTCGGTCGCTGGATCATCCGCGGCCGGTCGCCGACGACGGTGAGGTCGAAGAACGGGGCACGCACGCCAATCGGTGAGGACTGACGATCAAGATGGGCTCACCAACCGAACTACCCGAGGTAGACCGAGCAAGACGAAGTGGGCCAAGGCGGGCCGAATCGTGACGCCAAGGAACGAAGTCGCGTGGACTTCTCGACTGCTTCCCCCTCCATCAAGGTGTACTCCCGGATGGCGGTGTCGGATGCGGGTAGAGTGGTTTTCTAACAGCTTTAGCGAAACGGTCTCTGTTTGGTGAATATCTAAGAACTCGAACCTAATACCTACGTGCAATTATTCGCGAGTGGTGGCGGCCTTCAAGCGCGCAAATTGCCTACTTTGATATGGTATTCGTTTGGAAAGCTGTGGGGAAGGTCGCAGGGATGGAAATTCGGCAGGGAGCGGGCGGAGTTCATATGCTCCACCGGGTACGCCCGATGAGACTTGGTGGTTGGGCCGGGCCGGTTGGTGTGACTGGTGGCCGGGCGGTGGGGCGGGGCGAGGAATGGACGATCCATGAACATCGGACGAGTGAGCGTGGTGGTGGCGGCAGGGTGGTGGATCTGCGCACTGGCGGGGTGCAGCGCGGGATCGAAGGGGACCGCGGCGGGCGCGGCAAGCAGCGCAGGGCCACGGGAGCCGGTCGCGCGTCCAACGCCGACGAACCCATCGGGGAACGCGG
>JBQTIJ010000030.1:0-4631 GCA_052388255.1 Phycisphaerales bacterium | reverse complement strand
GTCGCCGCCCATCATCTCCTTGAAACTCTCGGTGAGGTCGAGCGAGCCCTCGGTGAGCAGGCCGGTCTCATCCGCGAAGAAGAGCGACATGGGCGCGGCTTTGTCCGCGCCCGGGGGGCGGCCGGTGCCCTTGACGAGTTTGCCCTTCACGCCGCCGCGCTCTTCCGCGGCGACTGAATCGAGCGACTTGACGAGGGCGAACCGGTCCTTGCTCATCCCCATGAGGAGCGAGGCGACAGGGTGGAGGCCGGCGATCTCGCGGAAGGGGCCGGCCCGATCAATGACTTCGTTCGACTTGTCGATCGGCCCCTGCATGTACTGGTTGAGCATGTGGAGGTCAAGGGTGAAGACCTTGCCATCGCCGTAGACCGAGGCGACCTTGTTGGTCATGGAGAAGACGCCCGGCGCCGCCTGGCCGTACTCGAAGGCATCGCTGTGGCTCTCGTTCAGCGGCCCGCCCTCAGGGTCGGTACCGCTGAAGGACTGGCTCATGGTCATCACGTCGCTGTAGGACTTGACGGCCGCATAGGCCTTGATCGCGCGGTCGACGACGGCCTTGGCCTCGGCGTTCATGGGCGCGTTGTCGGCCTTGGCGGGGGCGTCGTCCTTGACAGGTGCGGCCGGAGCCGCAGGGGCTGCCGGAGCGGCCGGTGCGGCGGGCGCGGCGGGTGCCTGCGCGGGGGTCTCGGCCGGTTTCGCGGGCGCTTTGTCCTGGGCGAGGAGGGAGGTTGTGCTTCCCGCGGCGATCGCGATGATCGAGCACGCGAGCCGAACGTTGAAGCAGGATCGATTCCGGGAGGTTGTCATGGTGTCCTTGGTCTGCGTGGCATTGCCGAGTCGGGCCAACCGATCGGACCAGCCGCGGAAGGTCGGGCGGGAAAAGGGGTGATCAAGGGGTCAGGGATGGACGCGGGGAACGCAATGGACGCGAACCGCTCTGGGCAGAGAATCAGCGTACCGATCGCTCATGACTGTAGGATGCGCCAGCATGGCCCCGGGTTCGCGAAAACGCCACGTTTCCCTCAAATTGCGGCGGGATAGACCCCTCATCGTCGGGCTCTTGTGGCAGTCTGGATTGCCCAGTTGCGAAGCACCGAAGTGGGCCGTGCGGGGGTGAAGCGGACTGCGGACGATGCAGGGGTTGGGTGCTGGTTCAGGCCTGATCAGGTGAAGCGACGAGATACGCAACAAATGAACGGTCGGGAGTGCCCCGGGCGTGCTCGCGGAAGATGCCGCTGCCTCGGCCGTGGGCGTCCTCACCTTCCCAGAACGCACGAACATCGGCGAAGCCGCATTCGCGCAGCAGATCGCGCAGTTCGGGGATGGTCCAGAGCCGCCAGTCATAGACGAAGGCGTTGCGGAGGCGGGTGCCGTCGCGGAACTCAAAGTGAATCTTGCAGGTGGTGTGCCCGCTTACGGGCTCCACGGTCGCGTGCTCCCAGATATACGTGAAGCCCTTGTGGCGTGTGCGGTCGGAGGTGACAACGTGGCAATCCGCCCCGCCCATGAGGTCAAGGACGAGCATGCCGCCGGGGGAGAGTGTGCGACGGCAGGCCCGGAAGTAGCGCGCCAGCACGGCGCGTTCCTTGAAGACCCAATAGGAGAAGTTGAGCGCGGCGATCACATCGGCCTTGGCGGGGCCGGGCGTGAGCACGTTGCGGCGGCGCAGGGTGAGGCGGCGTCGCTGGTCGCTCGAGAGTCTGGCGACATGGCGCGCGGTTCCCCACGCGAGGGTCGGCCTGTCAAGGTCGAGGCCGACGGCATGGTTGGTCGGGCGTTTTTTGACCCACTCACAGGCCATCCATGCGGTGCCGCAGAAGTCTTCGCGCAAGTGCGTGGGGAGGCGGCCGTTGCGACGGCGGAAGACCCGGTCGATGAAGGCGATCTCCACCTCGGGGGCCTGAACGGCCATCTCATAGAGGGCGTGGCGGTCGGCCGTGCGGGCGGTGGGAGCGCGAGGGGTAGGGGAGGGGGGGCGGGTCTTGGCGCTGGGCTTGGGCATGGTTCGGGGAGGTCTGAGTGCTCGGAGAGTGCGGGTTCGGCGGCGGTGGCAGAGGGTGCGGGGCGGAGTGTAATCCACATGGGACCCTCTTCAAGACCCAACCCGCGGCAAGGAGAGGTCGATATCATCTCGACCCCCTGCGGTTGCGCTTGGCAAACTGGGGGGGATGTCTCGGCGTATTTGGCCGAGGATGACGGCTCAAACCACTCAGCAAGGCGGCCCAATGCGACTGTCCATGATCGGTACCGGGTATGTTGGCCTCGTCACGGGCGTCTGCCTGAGCAATACGGGCAACGAGGTCATCTGCTTGGATGTTGACAAGGCGAAGATCGAGAAGCTCAAGGGGGGCAAGAGCCCGATCTATGAGCCGGGCCTCGACGACCTGCTGGAGCGGAACATCGCGGCGGGGCGGCTGAAGTTCACGACCGACCCGTGGGAGGCGCACAAGGACGCCGACATCATCTTCATCTGCGTGGGCACGCCCAGCGACGAGCGCGGGCACACGGACATGAAGTACATCCACTCCGCGGCGGACCAGATCGCGGAGGTGCTGACGAAACTCGGCCCGACGGCCAAGCCCAAGGTGGTGGTGGTCAAGAGCACGGTGCCCGTGGGCACCTCGCTCATGGTCAAGAACCGGATCCGGGAGCAGGTGGGCCCGGGGATCAAGTTTGAGATCGCGAACAACCCCGAGTTCCTCAAAGAGGGCGCCGCCATCGAGGACTTCAACAAGCCCGACCGCGTCTGCTGCGGGGTGGAGAACGAGGTGGCCGCCCAGCGAATGCGCCACCTCTACGACCCCTTTGTGCGCAACGGGCACCCGATCTACGTGATGGACATTCTGTCGAGCGAGATGGTGAAGTACGCCAGCAACGCCATGCTCGCCTGCAAGATCAGCTTCATCAACGAAATGGCCAACCTCTGCGAGGCCTATGGCGCAAACGTCGCCAAGGTGCGCGAGGGCATGTGCGCCGACAAGCGCATCGGCAACCAGTTTCTGTACCCGGGGCTGGGGTACGGCGGGTCGTGCTTCCCCAAGGACACGCTCGCGTGCATCATGATGGGCGAGAAGGCGGGCGTGCCGACACCCGTGAACAAGGCCGTCCACGACCTGAACCAGGCCCAGCGCGACCGGTTCTTCAACAAGATCATGAGCCACTTCAAGGCCAAGGACGCGCCCGGTGGCCTTTCGGGCAAGACGCTCGCCTTCTGGGGGATCGCCTTCAAGCCCAAGACCGACGACATCCGCGAGGCCCCGGCCATCACGCTGATGCGCAAGGCCCTGGGCTATGGCGCCAAGTGCCGTGCCTTCGACCCCGTGGCCAACGAGAACGCCCGGCGCGACCTCGGCCCCGCGGTTGAGATCCACGACGACATGTACAAGTGCGTGGAGGGGGCGGATGCGCTGATCGTCTCGACCGATTGGGACGAGTTCAAGAGCCCGGACTTTGAGAAGCTCGGCAAGCTCATGAAGGGCCGCGTGATCTTCGACGGCCGCAACCTCTATCGCCCGCAGACGACGGCCGAGCAGAAGTTCTATCACTACAGCGTGGGCCGTGCGCCGGTTATCCCCGGTTGAACCGGTCGGACGGGGCATGACCGAAGCGAGGCGGCGAGCAGGGTCGCGTACGATTCCTCAATGCCGACCTACGTCTATGCCGTCGTCGACAAGAAGGGCGAGCCCACGGGCGAGTACTTCGAGATCGTGCAGTCCATGAAGGACGATGCGCTGACCAAGCATCCCTCAACGGGGCGGCCGGTGAAGCGCGTGCCGCAGGCGCCCAACATCGCGGGCAAGTGGAGCCCCATCAAGGCCAAGGGGACGCTCAGCAACAAGAACCTTGAGCGGCTCGGCTTTACCAAGTATGAGCGCAAGGGCAACGGCTACATGGAGAAGACCGCGGGCAAGCACGGCCCGCGGACGCTGAACGCGGACTGATGGCCTCAAAGAACTCGAAGAGTGGCGCGGACCTCGGCGTCGCGGCGACCGCGTGGCTCATGCCGCTTTGCGGTTCTTTCCGCCGCCCGTTGGGCTGGGGCCGGGGCCGACGATCCGGCGCTCGAACCCCTGAGGACGCACGTTGCTCGTGGTGTCGGACTTCTCGGTCCAGTCCTCCGCATTGCCGAGGGCGAGTTCGCTGGCGCAGGTCTTGCGATAGCCCAGCAGGCGGATGATCTCGAGCACATCGCTCCACGCCGGGAAGCTCACGCCGTTGGCACGTTTGAAGGCGTCGATCGCCATCACGAAGAGGAACTGCTCGTTGGTCAGTTCCCCCTCCTCGGCGGCGCGAAGGGATTCGGAGAGGCGGCGGCCGCGCCCGCGGTGGCGGGCCAGCCCATGCTGCATCTCGGCCTCAAAGGAGAGGGCATCGGCGGGCTCGTGAACAACCTCCTGCTCCCCGGGGGTGGGGGCGCTGGTGGAGCGTTCGTTCTCGCCGTTGTGCTTCGTTGACGACATGGGGCCTCCCGGGAAAGAAAAAAGGGGGACCGACGAACGTCGGCCCCCCTCCAGGAGTCGTTGTGCATGGTCACGGGTCGTGACCGGTCGCGAGGGGTTCAGAGTTCGTCGTCCTCTTCCTTCTCATCGTCGAATTCGCCGTCGCCATCCTCGCCGTCGTCGTTATCACCG